>JANMSG010001157.1:0-2945 GCA_031389065.1 Acidobacteriota bacterium
GCGCAGGTGCGCGCCAGCCACATCCTGTTCAAACTCGAAGGCAAGGACGAGAAGGCGGTGACATTCGGTTCGGGGCAGGCAAAGTCAATGCGTTGATCGGTCGCAGGGCTCCACAAAATCAGCCGCGATCCCAGGGCGACGAGTAAGCGCTCTGGGTCTGTCGTCAAGGACAGCGCGCAGACGGGCTCTTCAAACGGCCAGGTGGTCAACGCACCGTCTTCTACAGTGTAACGTTGAATCTTGAAGCCGTTAATGTCTGTCCAGTAGATGCTCCCGTGTTCGGGATGCCACAGAGGGCTTTCGCCGATTAGGTTATGTGAGTCAACCAGGCATCTGATTTCCATGTTTGTCTCTGCCTTTGATTAGCCAACGCAAGCGCTGGAGCGTTATTTGGTCGGAAGCGCGAAAGCGACATAGCTGCCGCCGGAAGGGTCCTGCGATTTCCCACCGCCAGCCGCGATGACAACGAACTGCCGACCGTTGACTTCATACATCGCCGGCGTAGCATTGCCCGCTGCGGGCAAGATCGTCTCCCACAGCAACTCTCCGGAGGCTTTATCGAAAGCCCTGAACTTCTTATCATAGCAAGTTGCCCCAATAAAGATCAGACCTCCGGCAGTAACCACAGGACCGCCGTAGTTTTCACTTCCGGTATTAAGCATTCCTTTGGCGACCAACTCCGGATATTCTCCGAAGGGAATCTTCCAGGCATACTCACCGGTGTTTATGTTAATGGCATTGAGCGTTCCCCAAGGAGGTTGTATGGCGGGATAGCCGTCGGGGTCTAAGAACTTCTTATATCCGTCACTCAGATACTTCATATCCAGGGGCGAGGGGGCTGTGGCAGCTACCTCTCTCGCCTCACCTTTCGTGACATAATCGAGCACAGCTTTTACCTTATCGTATCCGAGTCGAGCAAATGACGGCATCCTGCCAGTACCCTGAAAAAGAAGCTTCATCAGTTCCGATTCAGTGTAGCGATTCTCTATTTGCCGAAGCGGAGGGAATTCAGGAGGCCCTCCCTTTAAGTCAGCGCCATGACAGCTGGCGCACTCTTTTATGTAAAGCTCCTTGCCGCTCACTCGCTTGGCAGTGGGAGGTGCTTGAACCATCGTAAGGATCCAAGCCATCTCATTGGAGTTCACGTACAGCAATTTGGTCTCAGGGTCAAAAGCGGAGCCGCCCCATTCGGCTCCGCCATCGTAGCCTGGAAAGATAACTGTGCCCTGGCGTGTCCCTGGGATGAACTGACCTGCGCTGCGCAATTTCTGGAAACGTTCCAGCACCGCCTTATGCGCTTCAGGCGTGCGCTGTGTGAGCCTATCGGCAGTAAGCTGCTGGCGGGCAAAGGGCTCCGGCTTGAGCGGCAAGGGTTGGGTCTGGGCCGTCACTTCTCCTTCAATTTCAGATGCCGGGTACTTCTTGTATTCAATCGGAAAAAGCGCTTTGCCGGTCTCGCGCTCGAAGAGGTAAAGGTGTCCTGACTTGGTGGCCTGCGCCACAGCATCCACCAGACGCCCGTCCCGTTTGACGGTTACCAGAATTGGCGGAGAAGGGAAATCGCGATCCCAGATGTCGTGACGCACAGCTTGAAAATGCCATACGCGTTTTCCTGTGTCTGCTCTTAAAGCGATCAGGCAATTTGCGAATAGATTATCTCCGAGCCGATTGGCTCCGTAGAAATCGTATGCCGCAGAGCCTGTCGGAACGAACACCAGTCCGCGTTTTAGATCCAATGCCATCCCCGCCCAGTTATTGGCGCTGCCGCTATACATCCAGGCATCCTTTGGCCAGGTCTTGTGACCGAATTGACCGGGACGAGGAATCGTATGAAAGGTCCAGCGCAGTTTGCCGGTTCTGACTTCATAGGCGCGAATATCTCCTGGCGGTGTAGGCAGGGCTTCGCTCGTGATGCTGCCGACGATCAACAGATCTTTGTAGATGATTCCGGGGGTGGTGATTGAAACCATCTCCTTCTCTCCCGCACGCAAGTTTTCCCGTAGATCAAGACGCCCGGAAGCGCCAAACGAAGCAAAGGGTTTTCCGGTCTTGGCGTTCAGGCAATAGAGGTATTGGCGCACGGCGACAAAAATCCGTTCTTCTTTTCCGTCTGACCAGTAGGTGAGGCCACGATTGCGCATCTTTCCGAGGACCTTACCACCCTCATGTGGATCAAAGCGCCAGAGCAGTTTTCCCGTCTCTGCGTTGAGAGCAATGACGTTTACCTTTGGTGTGGTGGCGTATAACACCCCATTGATTACCAGCGGATTACACTGCAATTCCGAGCCCTGGTAAGCGTCCTGTGTGTCGAAAGTCCAGGCGACCTTCAGATTTTTTACATTCTCCCGGTTGATTTGCTTCAGGCTCGAATAGAGGAGGTTTTCGGACCCGCCAAGGTATATGGGCCACTCTTTTCCCGCGCCAGCCTGCGAGGTCTGCGCCTGCGTGCTGGTCTGAACAAAAAAAATGATTGGGGTCACAACAGAGATAAAAGCGAGTATGAGCAGAACCCTTATCAACCGTTTTTTTGGATTCATGGTATCTCCGGTTTATATGTCGGGTGGAAGCTGATTCAAACTCCTCGTACGTGCGACTCTGTGGAGGTTGTCCCTTGGTGAAATCCCTGTAGTTTTCAAAGAGGGCGGTCGTCTGTAGGTGTTTAGGGTGTACTTAAAAAGAGCGCAAACCATGTGCTGCGGGTGTTGAGAGTCCCGCCTTCAGGCGGAAGATTCCAACTGCAATAGATTCCGCCTGATGTTCATTGAAAAAATAATCGTACAACCTTAGCCCGCGAAGCGGGCGATAGCATAAAGCCCAGGGTGAAGCGTAGCCGAGCCCTGGGTACTCAATGACCAAACCTCTCTAGCCCGTGAAACGGGCGATAGATTTGGCGATAAATGCTCTATCACCCGCTTCGCGGGCTCGTGAAATCGCCCCGGCTTGCT
>JANMSG010000063.1:0-10874 GCA_031389065.1 Acidobacteriota bacterium
ACGAGGAGTATACACCCGTCACTCATCACTCTTCACTTGTCACTGATTGGTCAGCCTTGGTTGCGGCAGCAATAACATCGGCTTTTCCGCCAGCGGCTTCGATTTTTTCTTTAGCGCTTTTGGTGAAACGGTGCGCTGTGACATTCAAAGCCTTGGTAACTTCGCCGCCACCTAAAACAACCACACCATGAAAAGTAGCAAGGTGACTCTTTTTCACAAGTCCGCGATCGGCCATCAATTCAGGCGTAATCGCGTCGCTTGCTTCAAAAATATTTTCAAGGTCAGATAGTTTAACCTCAAGCCACTCTTTTTTGAAAGTATTTGTGAAACCGCGCTTTGGCAATCTGCGCTGCAAGGGCATCTGCCCGCCTTCAAAACCTGGTCGTCCCGAATAGCCCGAACGCGATTTCTGTCCCTTGTGACCGCGAGCAGCGGTTTTGCCAGTGCCTGAACCGGGACCGCGTCCGACTCGCTTTTTGTTCTTATTTGCGCCTTTTGGCGCGCCTATGTTGTGTATGCCTAGTGCCATCTTAAACTCCAAGAGTCGAAAGCCAGTTGAGCTTTCTAATCAAAATTTCAAACTCGCAAATTTGCGATTCACGATTTCAAATCCGAATCCTGAACTGAAGATTTGAAATTCTGCCCAATGCGTTACTTCGTTATTCAACGATTCGCAAAAGGTGCGGAACCTTCAAAACCATGCCGCGCATGGCAGCATTGTCCGGGCGCTCTACGACTTGATTCAAGAATGTTAAACCAAGACTGCGAACCAATACTTTGTGTTTCTTATTGGCGCAAATGGTAGAGCGATACCATTGAATCTTAATCTTTCCGCCTTCTTTATTTTCTGTAGCTTCTGCCATTGCTCTTACTCCTACGAAAAACATTCTGTTTTCCGTTTAGAGTCGGTTTGTGACCGACGAACTCGCAGTCTGTGACCACGGCTAAACGTATAATTACTATGAATAAAAATAAAGTGATGAGCAAGCGACAGCCAATAACTTCAACCGTCATTCATCACTGAATTTGCTATTACACCTCTTCGAGGTTTTGTTTTCTCAATCGCACAACTGCCACAGGGTCTCTGAGTTCGCGCAAGCCTTCAAAGGTTGCACGAACGACATTGTGCGGATTTGACGAACCGATTGATTTCGTCACCACATCGCGCACCCCTACCAACTGCATGATGGCGCGAACCGGACCGCCGGCAATCACTCCTTTGCCTTCAGGCGCGGGCTTGAGCAACACGCGACCTGCGCCGTAAACGCCTGTCACTTGATGCGGAACCGTGGTCCCCTTGAGCGGCACACGAATCAAATTTTTCTTAGCGGCTTCGAGTCCTTTTTTAATGGCAAGCGGAACTTCTCGCGCTTTGCCTGAACCAAAACCGACGATGCCGTTTTCGTTGCCGACGACAACGAGAGCCGCAAATGACATATTCTTTCCGCCTTTGACCACTTTAGTCACGCGATTGATCGAAAGAACCTGATCTTTTAAATCCAAACCTGATGCGTCTATTCTTTCCATAATTTCCTAGTAGGGTTTAGGGTTTAGGTTTTAGGTTTTAGGGCTGCGTCATGCGAACCCCTACCACCTACCACCTAACACCTAGCTAAAACTCCAATCCTGCTTCGCGCGCGGCTTCGGCAAGGCTCTTAATGCGCCCGTGATAAATGAAGCCGCCTCTGTCAAACACTACCCGAGTTACGCCTTTATCTTTGGCGCGCTCTGCTACAAGTTTGCCAATCTCTTTAGCAGCTTCGATGTTGCCGCCCGATTTAGCGCCGAAAGTGGATTCGGTGGTAGAAGCTGAAACCAAAGTCTGCCCTTTCGAGTCATCTATCAACTGCGCGTAGATGTGATTGACGCTGCGAAAAACCGCCAAGCGAGGACGTTCGCTTGTTCCGGCAATCTTTTTGCGAATTCGCGTGTGAACCGATCGCCTAATTTCATTCCTATCTTTTTTAGCCATCTTCTTATTCCTTTGTCGCTGATTGCGCGTGATTTGCTCGGCGCGACACTTCAGCAACGAACCTGCTCAACAGTAACTCTTACTTTCCAGTCTTACCCGGTTTGAGTTTCAACGCCACACCGGCATAGCGCACACCTTTGCCCTTGTAGGGGTCTGGCTTGCGAAGACTGTGCATATCTGCGGCAATCTGTCCGACCTGCTGTTTATCAATTCCGCTGATCGTCAAAGTGGTTTGATATTGTGTAATCTGTTTGTTGATGCGTTCGACCTTAACTTCAAGACCTTTGGGAAGCGGGAATTCAATCGGGTGCGAATAACCAAGATTAAAAATCACACGGTTCGTCTGCACTTCGACTTTATAACCCACGCCAACGATATCAAGCTGCTGCGTGAAACCTGTAGTCACGCCGGTAACCGAATTGCCAACCAGAGCGCGAATCAGACCGTGCAAGGCAGCTTTGTCGTCGCCGCTGCGCTCGACCAACAATTGATCGCCATCCACGCGAAGGGTGATGCCTTTGGGCAAAGCGGTATTGAGTGTGCCTTTAGGTCCAATCACTTCGACAGCACCTTCTGTGATATTAAGTGTGACGCCTTTCGGTATCTCTATCGGTTTTTTACCTATTCTCGACATTTGAATAAAATCCTTTCGCGATTGTATGGCAAGAGCAAAATCAAACCCCTTGCCAGTCATCGCGGCATTAATAAACGCGGCAAAGAATCTCGCCCCCGACCTTTTCGCGGCGCGCCTGCCTGTCTGTCTTGAGACCCTGCGAAGTCGAGAGTATGTTGATACCTAATCCGCTAAGCACTTTAGGAATGCTCTTGCTATCTACATAAACGCGGCAGCCTGGTTTAGAGACGCGCTCCAATTTGGATAACAACTGCTCGCCCTTTGCGCCATAGCGCAGGTAGATGCGAATGTTTAAGCGAGTCCCTTCGCCAGTCAATTTATAACTGCTTATAAAACCTTCTTCTTTTAGAATGCGCGCAATCTCCAACTTAATTTTTGAAGACGGGACATCAACCTTTTGGTGTTTGGCACCAAGCGCATTTCGCACTCGCGTCAGCATATCAGCTATTGGATCTGTCATTCCTAACTCCTAAAAAAGTGATGAGGACTGAGGACTGAGGACTGAGTTAAAAATAATAACTCAGTCCTCAGTCCTCATCACTCAGTCCTCATAAATTACCAACTTGACTTCGTTACGCCCGGTATCTGACCTTCAAGCGCCAGCTTACGAAAGCAGATACGGCAGATTGCGAATTTTCGATAATAGGCGCGACTGCGACCACATTGCTGGCAGCGATTATGAACGCGCGAAGTGAACACATTCATGTTCAAACCCTCGTTCTTTGCTTTGCGCACCGTTTTCTTTTTGCTGTCGCCGTACTTTGCTTTCACACGTTCTTTTGCATTTTTCAGAGCGCGTTTCAACTCGTTGGCTTTATATATTGAAGATTCTCTTGCCATCTTTCCTCATAATCAGTAGGCAGTAGGCAGTAGGCAGTAGGCAGTTAAAAAAATCTTAACTGCCTACCGCCTACTGCTTACTGCTTACTGTTTCGTGAACGGCATACCGAATTGTTTGAGCAGGGCGCGTCCCTCCTCGTCTGTTCGAGCCGTAGTAACTATTGAAATATTCATTCCGCGAGTTCGATCAACCTTGTTGAAATCAATCTCAGGGAAAATCAATTGGTCTTTGATGCCGAGCGTGTAATTGCCGCGACCATCGAAAGCGCGCGGGCTGACTCCTCGGAAGTCGCGCACACGCGGCAAGACGGCATTGATCAGTCTGTCGAGAAACTCGTACATTCGATCGCCGCGCAAGGTCACAGAAACGCCGATGGGCATTCCTGTCCTCAGCTTAAATGCTGCAATGGACTTTTTGGCTTTTGTAATAACCGGCTTTTGCCCCGACACCGTCGTCAATTCCATGGTCGCCTGATCGAAAACCTTAGGATTGGTTTGCGCCTCGCGACCAACGCCCATATTCAAAACAACCTTTTCAATTTTGGGCACAGCCATGACGTTCTTATAATCGAACTCCTTCATCAAGGCTTGTACCATTTCACTTCTATACTTTTCTTGTAATCTAGATGCCATTTCAAAATTCCTTTCGCTGATGCTTCGCGGCTTTTGCGCACGCTTTCGCCTTCAGCAAAGCTAGCGGTCTTTCCGACCGTGTTTGAATCACTCTATTCAATAACTGCGCCCGACTTTTTCGCTATGCGAGAACGTGTGCCATCGGCCAAAACCTGACGGCCTACCCTTGTCGGCTGACCGCTCTGCGGATCTACCAGCATCACGTTCGACACATCAATTGGCGCTTCGCGTTCTATAATTCCGCCCTGTTGCCCCGAACGATTATTGGCTTTCGAGTGACGTTTGATAACATTCACTCCTTCAACATATACCTTGCGCTTGCGAGGTATTACGTCAATGACGCGGCCCGTCTTGCCTTTGCTTTTGCCCGCAATCACAACAACGCGGTCATTCTTTTTTACGTGCATCTTTATGCTCATAACTCTCCCCAATACGGCAAAAGTAAAAAGGTAAACTTCAAAAGTGAGTTTGAGAAATTGCACCTGTAAGTAAGCTGAAATATGCGCTTTCTACTTGTGCCTTTTTACTTTTAACTTTCTGCTTATCAAATAACTTCCGGCGCTAGACTAACAATTTTCATAAAGCGACGGTCGCGTAACTCTCTTGCGACAGGTCCAAAGACGCGAGTCCCAACTGGCTCATTATTATTATTGATGATGACTGCCGCATTCTGGTCAAAGCGAATATAGGTTCCGTCTTTGCGACGTGTCTCTTTACGGGTACGAACGATAACCGCGCGAACCACTTGCCCTTTTTTCACAGCGCCATCGGGCGAAGATTCTTTAACAGCGGCGGTAATCACATCTCCGAGTCCTGCGCGCGAGCCTGTATGACCGCCTACAGGTAATATCATAGAAATACGCTTGGCTCCGGAATTGTCCGCAACTTCAAGCATTGATCTCATCTGAACCATTGGTTATTCCTCCGCTGGAAGATGTCAGCTATTCGGCTTCAGATAGCAGTAAAGAATACGGCTTTCTGGAATCTGACATCCAACATCTAGTTAGCTTTCTGAATTACTTCAACGACGCGCCAACGCTTGCGAGCAGACATCGGTCGGGTCTCAATTATTTTTACAATGTCGCCTATGTTGACACCGATATCATCGTGCGCCATAAATTTTTTGCGACGACGAATATAGCGTTTGTATTTGGGATGGCGCACTTGCCTCTCCACACGAACGACTACGGTTTTAGTCATTTTGTTACTGGTTACGAGTCCGATTTTCTCTTGCCGTTTGCTATGCAAAGCGGATACAGACGCGGCATCGACTACAGGCTCTTCTGCGATTGAAGCCCCATTATCCTCTGCCGAAGTTTCAGCTTCTGTAGCTTCAACCGTATTCTCAGTTTCGCCTGCACCCTGGTCTTCGCTGGTTGTTTCGTCAACCGGTGTATTATCGTTTTCTTCCATACTTATCCTTCAATCGTAGCCAGCCCGCAGGCTTGCTTATTGCTTATTTGCTCGCAGCAATCTCTCGCTGACGCAAAAGAGTTTGAACGCGCGCCATGTCTTTGCGATTGGTGCGAATCCGCTTAACGGTATCCGTGTTGCCCAGAGCCAGTTTGAAACGTAAGCGAAACGTCTGCTCTTTCAACTCGTCAACTTTCGCCTGGAGATCTTCATCAGATAGCTCTCTTAATTCTGCTAATTCTGTAGCCTTCAAGATAATCCCCCTCCTTCTTGATCTTTTCGCGTGACGAATTTTGTTTTGATCGGCAGCTTCATGGCTGCCAGGCGAATGGCTTCGCGCGCTGTCTTTTCATCCACGCCTTCCATCTCGAAAAGAATGCGACCAGGTTTGATAACGCAAACGAAACCCTCGGGCGCGCCCTTCCCTTTCCCCCGCCGAGTTTCAGCGGGCTTCTTGGTGATCGGCTTGTCCGGAAAAACTCTTATCCAAATCTTTCCGCCACGTTTGATGAAGCGCGTCATCGCGATACGCGAGGCTTCAATCTGTCTGCCGGTTATCCAGGCAGGCTCTAAGGCTTTTAAGCCAAACTCGCCGAAAGATATTTCCGCGCCGCGCGTCGCCACTCCACACATGCGACCGCGCTGTTGCCTGCGGTATTTCATTCTCTTTGGAATTTTATATTCACCCATATTAAAAGTCCTTAGTCGTATCCATAGTCCGTAGTCCAAAGCAGCCACAAAACCTATGGGCTACTCATTACGGCTACTCACTAAATTTGTGGTTTTGGCGCTTTGCCCCTTGCGGTCAATTCGTCGCCGCGATAAATCCAAACCTTTACGCCAATCACACCGAATGTGGTATGCGCTTCGGCAAAGCCATAATCAATATCGGCTCTGAGCGTGTGCAGCGGTAAACGACCTTGCAAATACCATTCAGAGCGGGCGATTTCCGCGCCGTTCAGACGACCCGACACGCGCACCTTGATGCCTTGGGCTCCGAAACGTTGGGCGTTCTCAACTGCGCGACGCATGGCGCGACGAAAAGCGATACGCTTTTCCAACTGTTGCGCGATTTGTTCGGCTTGCAGTTGGGCGTTCAACTCAGGCTTATGAATCTCCTGAATATTGACGTATACTTCGCGCCCTGTGCGGTCCTTAATCTCTTGCTTGAGCTTGTCTATCTCTGCGCCTTTGCGACCGATGATGATGCCCGGACGCGAAGTGTGAATGATAATCTTCAACTTGTTGGCGGCGCGCTCAACATCTATATGAGAGACGCCTGCTCCTGCAAAGCGTTTCTTCAATTCTGTTTTAAGCTTCAGGTCTTCGTGCAAAAGCTCTGCATAATCGCGCTTGGCTATCCAATTTGAATGCCAGCCGCGATTGACTCCCAACCTAAATCCGTACGGATGAACTTTCTGACCCACAATTCCCCCTAATCAGGAGACAGTCACCAGGAAGCAGAATGCAGGTACGATATTCTCTCGCTGCCTACTGCTTACTGCTTACTGCCTACTCTTCAGTCTTTGACTCCACCTCAATGGTGATATGGCTCTGCCAGCGACGTTCGCGAAAGGCGCGACCCATAGGAGCGGGACGCACACGACGGCGAAACTTCGTCGGACCCAAATCTACGCTTGCCTTTGAAACAACCAGGCTATCCACATCAACGCTGATGTTGATCTGATCGGCTTTCTGTTCTGCGTTGGCAATTGCTGAACGCAATGTGGTTTCAATAGGCTTGGCTGCACGCTTGCGCGACACGGCAAGAATTTGCAACGCTTCGCTCGCGTTGCGTCCGCGAATCAGGTCTATAACAAGTCTGGCTTTCTGCGGCGAACCTTTAATAAATTTTGCAACGGCTATTGCTTTCATCGCTTACTTGCCTCCCTTCTTAACGGTCTTGTCACTCTTTTCGGGATGACCTTTGAAGTTGCGTGTCGGAGAGAACTCACCTAATTTGTGACCAACCATCGTTTCCTGAACATAGACCGGAATGAATTTCTTTCCGTTGTGAACAGCAATCGTGTGTCCAACCATTTCAGGCAGTATAGTCGAGCGGCGAGACCATGTTTTGTGAACACGTTTCTCGTTCGCTTGATTCATTTTGGTGATCGCCTTTTCCAGATGACCATCCACGAACGGTCCTTTTTTAATTGATCTTGCCATAATTTTTCAGGTTCTAGGTTTTAGGTTCCAGGTGCTAGTTTTGTTGCAGTCTAACACCTAACACCTAACACCTGGTTTTTACTTCTTAGCCCTACGCACGATAAATTTATCTGTGCGCTTATTATTTCTAGTCTTATACCCGCGAGTCGGCTTACCCCAGGGAGTCACCGGATTTCGACCGCCCGAAGTCTTGCCTTCGCCGCCACCATGTGGATGGTCAACCGGATTCATAACGACGCCGCGAACTTTCGGGCGACGACCGAGCCAGCGTGAGCGACCCGCTTTCCCTAAACTGACATTGCTGTGTTCGATGTTGCCAATCTGTCCGACCGTCGCATAGCAGGCAATATTGACGCGACGTATCTCACCCGAAGGCAATCGAAGTTGCGCCCAGTCACCTTCTTTCGCAACCAATTGCGCTGAGCCGCCCGCTGCTCGGACCATCTGCGCGCCCTTGCCCGGACGAAGTTCAACGTTGTGAATCGTCGTGCCCAGAGGAATATTGCGAAGTGGTAAAGCGTTGCCAGCGATGATGTCGGCTTCGGGTCCTGAAACGAGGGTCTGCCCGACTTTTAAAGCGACCGGCGCGATAATGTAACGCTTTTCGCCATCCGCATAACTGAGCAAAGCGATGTGAGCCGAGCGATTCGGATCGTATTCAATGGTGGCGACTTTGGCGGGAATGCCCGCTTTATCGCGCTTGAAGTCAATGATTCTGTATTGACGTTTTTCACCGCCGCCGCGACGACGAACTGTGATATGTCCGTCGTTGTTGCGCCCTGAAATTCGCTTCTTTGGCGAAAGCAATGGCTTGTATGGTGTATCGGTCGTCAACTCATCTCGCGTGAGATAAGTTTGGTACCGACTCGCTGCCGATGTTGGTTTAAGCTTCTTAATTCCCATCTCTTCTCCAATTTTGGATTTTAGATTTTAGATTTTGGATTTAGCTGAGCCCTCGCGCCCAATCTAAAATCCAAAATCCAAAATCCAAAATTAAATCGCATCTTCGTAAACAATATTCTTTTCGTTGCTCTTGAGCGTAACGTAAGCTTTCTTCCAATCCGGCCGCTTGCCGCCCTCGCGTTGACGGGGGGTTTTCTTGACCTTGCCGAGATAGTTAATGACGCGAACCGTTGCAACCTTGACGCCGAATATTTTTTCGACAGCGTTCTTAATCTCAGGCTTGGTGGCATTCAAGGCGACCTTGAGCGTCAGCAACTGGCGTGTGTTACCATCCCGTCCCATTGATTCAAACTCTTCCTTCATCGTCAGAGCTTTTTCCGTGATGACAGGCCCTTTGATTACATCCCAAATACTCTTCATAAGATCTCCATGCGTTGGCGAATTGCCTATTTACTTACGCCGCCCTTTATTTATTCAACTGCTGGTCTAACTGACTCACGGCTTCTTTCGTAAAAGCGATGTGTTCGTGGGTCAGCAATTCATAGACATTGACGCCATTGGGCGAAATGAGTGTGACGTTCGGAAGATTGCGCGACGAAAGCGCCAGATTACCATTTGCAACGGCGACGATCAGTATGTTCTTATCAAAGCCAAAGGTCGAAAGCGTATCCACAAAATCCTTAGTCTTGTGCGTTTGCAGATTGAAGTCTTCGACCACAATCAAGCCACCTTCGCGCAACCGCTCGGACAAAACGGAGCGAATCGCACCGCGTCGCATCTTCTTAGGCAATTCGTAAGACCAGTCACGTGGTTGCGGACCGTGTACATTTCCGCCGCCCTTCCATAAAGGACTGCGCAGTGATGCAATACGGGCGCGACCTGTGCCTTTTTGCTTCCACAGCTTTTTGCCAGAGCCGCTCACATCTCCACGAGTTTTCGTCGCCGAGGTACCGGCTCGCTGATTTGCCAGATAGCCTTTGACAGCTTCATAAATCAGCGATTTATTCAGTGGCGCGCCGAAAACTTTATCCGACAATTCGACTTCGCCGACTTCTTCATTCTTCAGATTTTTAATCTTCACAACAGGCATTATTATGCTCCATTACATTTGTGCTTTTTTGATCAGCACGTAAGCGCCGTTGGGTCCCGGTACTGCCCCATGAATCATCAGCAAATTGTTTTCCGTATCCACCGCAACGACGCGAAGATTTTTAATCGTCTTCTGTTCGTTGCCCATATGACCTGCCATCTTCTGTCCTTTGAAAACACGAGAAGGATAAGCGGATGCGCCGATGCCGCCCGGCGCGCGGTGAAACATCGAACCGTGCGTGGCGCGACCACCGTGGAAGCCGTGACGCTTCATGAAGCCCGCGAAACCGCGTCCTTTCGATTTTCCAATGATCTCAACGAAATCATCTTCGTTGAAAATATCAACCAGAACTTTATCGCCGACATTGGTGGAATCTTCGCTCGCTTCAATACGAAATTCGCGCAGGATGCGAGTCGGCGGAACGCCAGCTCTTTTGAAGTGGCCTTCCGTTGGTTTGTTGACTTTTCGTGGTGGACGCTCTTCAACCATGCCAAGCTGTACGGCGTTATAGCCGTCAGTATTAACGGTTTTCTTTTGCACGACCACGCAGGGACCAGCTTTAATAACCGTCACAGCCGTGACCGATCCATCAGGCGCAAACACTTGCGTCATCCCTACTTTTTTACCAATTATTCCTTTGACCATAATTCACAGTCCTTAGTTCTTAGTTCTTAGTCCTTAGCTCAAAATCCTCAGATCTGCAATCTTCATTGAGATAAAGAAATCAGATCAAGGATAAAAAGCTAAGGACTAAGGACTAACTTACTTGTGGTCCTTGCCGAAGGCTTTAATTTCGACATCAACGCCAGCGGGCAAATCGAGTTTCATCAGCGCATCTACGGTTTGCGGTGTCGGATCAAGAATATCCATCAGCCGTTTGTGTGTGCGAATCTCAAACTGCTCACGCGATTTTTTATCAACGTGAGGGCTGCGGTTCACCGTGTATTTGTTCTTCACGGTGGGCAGCGGAATCGGCCCCGCAACGCGCGCGCCTGTTCGCTTGGCGGTTTCAACTATCTCAGCAGTTGACTGGTCAAGCACTCTGTAATCGTAAGCCTTCAACCGGATTCTAATTTTTTCGTTCAACATATCTATTAGTCCTTAGTTCTTTAGTCCTTCGTCCTTAGCTTTTTGACAAGCAATTCCTTACCTCAGAAGCTAAAACGCCATGACCAGCGAACTACTCTATAATTTCTGAGACGGTGCCTGCACCAACCGTT
>JANMSG010000106.1:0-4417 GCA_031389065.1 Acidobacteriota bacterium
CGCGCTTGATGAAAAACTTCGCCAAGCCTATTTCTGGGTGGTCAATCACGCGATTATCAGTCCGTATTACGACCTGGAATACAACGATGGGCCGCCGCAAACTTTCACCTTCGGCGATCAGAAGAGCAAAGTCAATCTGCCTTCGGACCAGAGCTATTCGAGCTTTGTTTTGATGCCGCTGTTGAATTTGATTTTGCGTCGTCGCTGCTTGCTGGTCGGCGGACCCGGACGCGGCAAGACCGCAAGCGCAGTATTGATGGGCGTGATCGCCGGGTATTCCATCAAAGACATTAAACGCTCGATTCAACACGGGCAACCGCAGATGACAATTTCAGATTTGCTCGGCAATCCTCTACCTTCGACCCTGGTCGGCGCCAAGAGCATGGATGAAGTGGTCATTTCCTGGCGCAAATGGCTTGGCATGCGCGTCAAAATCATTGATGAATACAATCGAATTCCGACGCGAACTCAATCGGCATTGCTGACGGTGATGGGCGACAATTACGCTGAAATCTTTGACCAGATTTACGAATGCCCGGAAGCTGCCTGGTATTTAACGGCAAATGACGAGGCTGGCGGCGGCACCTATCAAGTCATCGAAGCCTTGCGCGACCGCATAGACATTGTCGTCAAGGCTCTACATTTCAATACGCGATTTTTGAAAGAACTGCTGACTCGCATCGAGGAAAATATCAAGCCGGAAGAGGTCGTGCCGCAACAAATTATTTTCACAATTGAAGAGATTGACCGCGCAAACCGTGAAGTCCTTGAAGTGCAATTGTCTGACCCATTGCGTCGCAGAATTGAATTTTTCACCAGCCACTTTGAATTTTTCGACGGCGCGGCAGCTCAAGTTGAATATAAGACCAAAGACACTGTGAAGCTCGCGGGGTTGGATTTCAAACTGCTTCCGGAAGACACTGGCAAAGACAAAGTGAAAGACCTGGGCAGTCAAACTCGCAACGGCTTGTCCGTGCGTGCCTTGATGACTGTGCTTGCATTTGCAAAAGCGATGGCGTGGTTTCGCGGCAAAGCTGAAGTCGAATTTGAAGACGTGCGACAGATGTTGCCTTTCGTTTTACACGACAAACTGGTGCAGGACGCGGATTCGCCTTTCTTTAACGCGGTAGGCAACAGCGTTTTCCGCAGTGACAAAGTTGGCTGGATACGAACATTATTTGATTTATCCTGCGCCGAGTATGACCGTTTGGACTTAGATCGCGACGACCCGGTTGGCAACCTTCAAGCCGAATTTGAAAAGGGCTTAGATGGTGTGATTGAAAAAGAGGTTCGCGCAAGACTTGTGAAGATTGAGCGCCTGCTGACGGATTGGAGCAAGGGGCGGAAACTTTACGGCCATCTGTTCGACGACCTGCTGAAGTTGAAATATTTACATCAACGTTATACCAACTATTTGAAATGGCTGAAATGGAAGGGATAAATGACGGAGCTTTCGCGCAGGCTCTGAAAAATAACCGCGACAAATTGAATACGAAATTCGCCTACGCTCGTCACGCTTCTCAGGCGATTGAAGCAGATGCCTTCAAAGAGCATTTGCGCTTGATGGTTGCTCCCATCATAGATGCGGTGCGTCGTGTAGCACCCAAAAGCGTTGATGAAGTTTTGCTTGCGCTCTATGACTTTTCGCTGGATTTAATGAGCAAAGGGCTGCTTGGGGCGGAAACGCGCTATCCAGCACTGATGCGCGGATGGAATCAACTCTTCGCCCAGTTTCCGCATTTGCTTGCGCAAGACCCTGCAAAGTTTGCCGGGTCGGTTTCCAACGCGCTTTATAACCTGTCTATCAATCAAAATACCCGCCCGGATTTTTGGATTAACGAGATGCTTTCGTTAGGCTGGAAGTGCAGCGATGTGCAGGCGTTCCTTGAAGTAGGTAAAATCGTCGCCTGGCGTTCGGGGATGGCGCACTACAGGGAAGGCGCTTTGAATGCCTGTTTGACGATTGAAGCAAAATTAGCGCGCGCCGCATTGTGCATCAATGATGGAAGCGATACCGATATGGGAGTGATTGTAGAGAAATTGAAGCAAGATCCCTGGCTTGCGCCTTGGGCAGCAAACGCGGTAGCCCAACGCAACAAGCGATTGAAAATCGCTTCGATAGTAGGCGCCTTTCGCGGCTTTGGCGGATTGTTCATAACCCCGCCTGAGGTGTTTTTGTCGGGCAGCGATTTTTATGTTTTCGATAACGAGTATTGCTGGTTGATGACAGCAGATTTATTTGGCGCTACATTGCATAGAATCGGCGCACATATTCCGGAGCCGGACAAAACCAAGCGGCAGGATTTCAAGATTGATAAAAGCGGACGGGTGCGCCGAGCCGATTATCAAATGATTTTCCCTGTGCTGCAAACCCCTAGTAGTTTCGCCGCAAATCAGACGACTCTGGCTGTGACTGTGCCTGTTTCATTTGGTATTTATTTAATCGCTTTGACAGAGACTTGAAAGTTTAATGCTCGCGAAACACACAAAGCGTATAAAAAAATCGATGTTTCTAAATCAATACTTCGGACAGTTTTTTTATCAGTTGCCACGTGCTTTAGCTCGTGGACAGGCAATTCAATCATGGCAAGGCTTTAGCCTTACAAAAGAAAAAGACGTCAAAATAGCTTTAGCTAAAGCTGATTGGCAAGTTCTTTTTGACTTTGGCTAAAGCCGGATATTTCAAAATTTACAGTTCCACGAGCTAAAGCACGTGGCAATTTATATTTTTTAAAAAGTGTCCGAAGTATTGCTAAATAACTTTTGTGTCATTTCGTGTGTTTCGCGGGAAGAGAAGAGATTTGAAGCAAGAATTACTCAGGGTAAAAGAGCAGTGGCAAGCGCGTTGGCCCGAGGCGATTGCACTATGGAGCAAGTTCACGAAACTACGAGAGCCGCGCTGGTGCTTCACTGAAGAGGAAGAAAACACCGAAAATTTATCCGGCAGTTTCGCGATGATTCGCCTGACAGACCACGCCGTTGTCATCAGCATATCGCAAATTGCATTGAATAAGCTGCAAGATTTCCCCCTCGAAATTTTGGCTCACGAAATCGGACACCACGTCTATTGCCCGGCTGATTTGACCGATCAGGGGCGTATGCTTGCGCGTATGCGTCACGCCCTGCCTACGAAAGAACAGCACGCACCGTTCATCGCAAATCTCTATGCAGACCTGCTCATCAATGACCGCCTGCAACGAAGCGCGAATCTGCGAATGGCTGAGGTTTATAAAACGCTGGGCAACGATTCCAAGGAAAAGATGTGGACGTTTTATATGCGAATCTACGAAATTCTTTGGAGCCTGCAAAAAAAGAGTCTAGCAAAAGGTGAACTGACTCCGTCGCTTGAACTCGACGCGCAACTCGGCGCCCGCCTGGTCCGCGTATATGCGAAAGATTGGTTAAAAGGTGCCGGGCGATTCGCCGCGCTCTGTCTGACATATTTGCTTGAAAGCGACGGCACGCAAATGCAGAAGATTATCAAAGGCTGGATGGATATTCGCAACGCTGGCGCGGGCGGCATTCCCGATGGCTTGATTGATATTGAGACTGACGAAATCGAAGGCGCAATTCATCCTGCGCTTGATGATGACCTCGCTGGAATAGACTCTTATGGCGACACGGACAACATAGACAAGAAGATAATTTTGCCGCTCACCAACAATACAAGTTCGCAAGGACAGACGCGCGAGCCCTTTGAATACGGAGAAATTTTGAAAGGAATGGGCGTCAATCTGAGTGCGCAAGAATTGGCGATTCGCTATTATAGGGAACGCTCCATTCCGCACCTCGTTAAATTTCCTTCGCGGGAGATGCCCGAATCGAAGGAGCCTTTGATTGAAGGCTTGGATGTTTGGGATATAGGCAGTTCGATTGATGAGGTTGATTGGCTTGAAAGTTCCATGGTGAGCCCGCAAATCATTCCGGGAATAACCACCGTGCAGCGAACCTATGGTACAGCCAGCGGCACGCTTTCCGAACGCGAGCCTGTTGATTTGGACCTGTATGTTGATTGCTCCGGCTCTATGCCAAACCCGCAAATTGCTACCTCGTTTTTAACCTTGGCAGGCGCAATCATTGCGCTTTCGGCATTGCGCGCAGGGTCTAGAGTCAAAGCGACGTTGTGGAGCGGTAAACATGAATTTCAAACCACCAAAGAATTTATACGAAACGAACATGACATCTTGAAAATCTTGACCGGATACATAGGCGGTGCGACTGCGTTTCCGATTCACTTACTACGCGATACTTTCAAAGAGAGAAAACTGACTGACAGAGGTGTTCATGTTCTAGTGATTTCCGACGATGGCGTTGACACTATGTTTGACAAAGATGAAAAAGGCAATAGCGGATGGGATATTGCAAAGATGGCGCTCGAAAACGGACGTGCAGGCGGAACGCTGGTGTTGAATTTGTG
>JANMSG010000159.1:0-3759 GCA_031389065.1 Acidobacteriota bacterium
ACCGGGAGCGATAGCGACCGGGTTTTTGGCTTTACCCGGTCGCTACCGCTCCCGGTTCTGACAATATGCGACAAGGCTTCTAGCCGATAAATTTGTAGCCGACTCTATGAATCGTCAGGATGTATTGCGGTTCGTTCGGCACGTCTTCGATTTTGTGGCGCAGTCTGGCAATGTGATTATCAACGGTTCGCGTCATGGGATAATTTTCGTATCCCCAAATTTTATCCAGCAATTGATCGCGAGTGATGGTCTCGCCGCGATGTCGAATTAAATATTTCATCACCTCGAATTCACGTGGCGATAGCTCAATTGGCACACCGTTTTTTGAAGCAAGATACTTTTTGAAATCCAATTTGACGTTGCCGAAACTGTAGCTCTCGATGTCGCTCACAAGTTTCGCGGCGCGTCTGAGTTGGGCGCGCACGCGAGCCAGAAGTTCATTGATACTGAAAGGTTTTGTCACATAATCATCCGCTCCGATTTCAAGCCCCAGGACTTTATCAATCTCCTGCCCCCGCGCCGTCAGCATAATGATAGGGCTCTCGATTCCCATGCTTCGCAGTTGACGACAAACCTCAAGCCCACTCTTTTTCGGCAGCATCACATCAAGCAAAATCAGATTCGGCTTATCTTTCAAAGCGCGCTCTACGCCTGCTTCGCCATCTGTGGCGGCGATGACTTCATAGCCTTCGTATTCAAGGTTGTCTCGCAAACCCAAAACCATGCTCGGTTCGTCTTCAACGATTAGTATTTTGTGCATTGTCATATTCATCACGAATGGCAGAAACTTCTCTGCCGTTGGTCTGTTGGCTCAATTTTTGATTTGCGGAAAAAGGTTTTGTGTCGTTCGTTTTAACGGGGATGGCAATAATAAATCGGCTGCCTTTGCCCGCAATGCTTTCAATAGATATTTTTCCGCCGTGGGCTTCAATGATGTGTTTGACGATCGAAAGCCCCAGTCCGCTGCCTTTGGTGTCGTGAATGAGTCCGTTGCTGACTCGGTAGAACTTCTCGAAAATCTTTTTCTGTTCCGCACGCGCAATGCCTATGCCGCGGTCTGCGACTTCGATAATGATTTTATCGGCAAGCGCAAAGGCTTTGACTTCTATGCGTTTGGTGTCAGAGGAATATTTGACGGCGTTGTTCAACAGATTGAGCAGCGCCTGGGCAATTGCGTCGCGGTCAATTGCAACCGAAGGCAAATTGGCTTGAATTTCCGTTTTCAATTCAAAGCCCGCAGCGGTGATTTGATATTCATAACTGTTGATAACTTCTTCGATGACTTCCGCAAGATTGGTTTCGGCAAACAGATACTGTCGTCGCCCAGCTTCAATCTTTGAGAAATCCAGAATGTTGTTGATGAGTTGCGTCAGACGGCGGCTTTCATTATTGATGATTCGATAATATTCCTGGGCTTTTTCAGGACTTTTTATGCGACCGAGTTCAAGCGTTTCGGCAAACAAGCGAATCAACGAAAGCGGCGTTTTCAATTCGTGTGAAACATTTGCGACAAAAGCAGATTTCGCTTGCGTCAGTTTTATCTCACGGCTGATGGCGCGAAAGGTTAAGAAAATTCCGCACATCAACAAAGCGAAAACCAAGCCGTTGATGAGTAGATTTTGTTTGAAGTTGTTTTTTGCCAGACCCTCAAGCGTAATGTTTTTGTAGCTGATGACCAATCTGTATTTCTCAACCATGGGCGAAAAGGGAATCGCGAGTTCGTGATTTTTCACATCATCGCGGCTTGTGTAAATCAGCTTCTTGTTTTCATCAAAGAGCATGAATGCAAGCTCATATTCTTTTCCCAGGTCGTCCGAATCACTTACCCGTTCCGTCTCTTTTTCCAAGTCGCCCGAATCATTCATCATTTCCGCAATCACTTCGGGAAAAATTTTTTCCTTCAGAAAGTTGAAGTCCAGGGTCAATGCCGCAAAACCAAACTCTTTGGTTTCAACCAGAGACATTCCACATTCCGGGCAGTTGCCGAGCTTATCGAAAGGTTTGTCGTGTTGACTACAGGTGCAGGGCGGGCAGGCATAAAACTTTTTCAACTCTTCGCCTTCAAACAAAGGAGTGATGACGGCAACCGACGGCATTTTTTTTACAGAGTCTTCCAGACATTCCGCTTCGCCTACGAAGGAGTGTATCTTGGGGTTAAGAGCTTTTTGCATTGCAAATCCTTCGTTGAAATAGCGGTTTACGCAAATAGTTCCTGAGTTGCTGTTGTAATTTCCACCTATCCAGTGTCTGGCACCTTCAGGGGCGCGCGCAATCGAAAAGGCATTGGTTTGCGACGGGCGATAGACCTGCACAAACAGGCTGTCGATCTCTTTTCGCGTTTCTTTGATGGCGATGAAACGCTTCCCTAGAAGGTCTAAATTATTTTGCCTGAGTTCATCCCCCGGAATCGCTGATGTGACTTGCGCCGCATAGTCTTCAAGCTTTGTACGGACCCTTGTTGAAAAGGTTTGTAGTGTTTGACGAAGATTTTCTCTGACTGCTGCTTTGGTCTTTTTTTGTATTTCGGTCAAGGAACGATATTGGATGAACGAAAGTAAAATCGCTGGCAATAGAATTGCAATCAGGGCAATTGCAGTGATCTTTGCCCAAGTCCATTTCGACGAATCTGTATACAGACGGTTCCACCTCATCGGACAAAGTATAAACCCGTTTGAAGATAATAAATGTATGAAAGCGGTATAGAATTGTAAAAAGTTGTACCGAGACTTGAGACAACTTATTACATCTTGTTACATCGCCGTGAGGATTTGTTTGCAAAGATTATCGTACAGTCTTTTCTGTATACGCTCCTATGAAATTTCAAGACCGATTGGAGATAGAAAATGAAACGCAACCTGATTGTATTCACGATGATTTTGATTGTCGCTACAGCGGCTTTTGCGGATTCGCAGACCACCGCCACGCCACAGAGCGCAGCAAAGATAGCCTATGTTTGCCCACCGTGCGGATGCTCACAAGATGACGAAGTGTTTGCCCAGGCAGGCAACTGTACAGCTTGCAGTATGTCTCTGGTTGAAAAGACCGCAGCGATGGATGAGGTGACAGGCATTCGGCGTTTCTTTCGTATCAATAAAGAAGTTTGTACGGGCGGACAACCGAACCTTGTTCATCTGGAAAAGCTCAAAGCGGATGGCGTAAAAACCATCATCAATCTGCGCCCCCCCAACGAACATCAAGCCGCAATAGAAGAAGCGAAAGCCAAAGAACTGGGCTTTCGATATTTCAATATTCCTGTCGCGTTTGGCAATCCGAAAGATCAACAGGTCGAAGAATTTTTGAAACTCACGGATGATGCGACGAATCGTCCTATGTTCATTCATTGCGCTGCAGCGATTCGCGTTGGCGCATTCTGGATGATTCGCCGCGTTTTGCGTGACGGTTGGTCAATCGAAAAAGCGGAGGCTGAAGCCAAACAAATTGGCTTGACCGTTCAAGACTGGCAGGACTTTGCTACCGATTACATCGAACGTCACAAGAAGAAATAAATAGTTCAAGAGGCAACCTCAATGAAGTTTCAACTCAGATTATCAAAGGGTTTTCTCGTGGCGTTGTTGATGATGAATACCTGCGCGGGTTTTGCTCAATCAGTTGAATGGAATCAATGGGGCGGCGCAAATCGCAACTTCAAATCTGCGGCGAAAGGCTTGGCAACTTCGTGGCCGTCAGCGGGTCCGCGAAAGTTGTGGCAGCAAGAACTGGGCGATGGTTATTCGGCAATCGCTGCCACTGGCGGAAAAC
>JANMSG010000198.1:0-1728 GCA_031389065.1 Acidobacteriota bacterium
AGCAAGCAGGTTTGACCAACCTGCCAGCGGCGCGAAGAACTTACGATGCGCAACCACAAGTCGCATTAAATTTGCTTTTGCGCTCCAAACCCTGACTTTGCAATAGCCCTAGTTTTGCAACTAAATTTTATATTACCGAAATCACAGTACATTGTGCTTTATAGTTAGAAGTTATCTTTTTTTTCAGCACAACACTTTCTTGTTTCACTAAAAACCGCCAATTATGAGTCTTGAACTACGGACACAACGGACTATTTTCATTCGTATTCAATCCGAAAAAACTATATGATAGCGCCAAAAGTTTTTCGATATTCAATAGAGGTACGCGATGTTTACACGAAGAAATTTCTTGAAGACTGTCAGCACTGCGGCAGCCTTAGGCGCGGTAGCAACGTTTCGCGATGATGGCATTGAGCGCGTGCTTGCGGCGACAAAAAATACGCCAAACCGTTCTGCCGAAGAGATGGCTGTAGACGAAGATTTCTGGCGCGAGATTCAAAACGCATTCACCCTCGACCGCACCATCATCAATCTCAACAACGGTGGCGTCTGCCCTTCGCCTCGCGTCGTTCACGAAGCCATGAAGCGTTATCTCGATTTTTCAAACGAAGCGCCGAGCTATTCGATGTGGCGCATACTGGAACCCAATATTGAGAGTGTGCGACGCGGGCTTGCCAACGCTTTCGGTTGCGATATGGAAGAGATGGCGATCACGCGCAATGCCAGCGAAGCGTTAGAGATTTGCCAGTTCGGTTTAGATCTCAAGCCCGGCGATGAAGTGTTGACGACCAATCAAGATTACGGGCGAATGATAAACACGTATTTGCAACGCGAGCGCCGCGAAGGCATCAAGCTCAGACAAATATCGTTTCCTGTGCCGCCGCCTTCGCAAGACACGCTTTTTGAAATTTTCGAGAAAGCCATTACACCGAAGACGAAAGTGATTCATGTCTGCCACATCACAAATTTAACCGGACAGATTTTCCCTATTAAACGCATCTGTCAGATGGCGCGCGCACGCGGTATCGAAGTCATCGTTGACGGAGCCCACGCTTTCGCGCACTTCCCTTTCAAACTTGCTGATTTGGATTGCGATTACTACGGCACCAGTCTGCACAAATGGTTGCTTGCGCCCATTGGCACAGGTTTTCTATACGTGAAGAAATCGAAGATTAAAAATCTCTGGCCTTTGATGGCAGCAGAAAAGAAACAGGACGACGACATACGCAAGTTTGAAGAGATTGGCACGCATCCGGCCGCCAATCATAATGCCATTGCCGAAGCCTTGGCATTTCACGAAGGCATAGGCATAGAGCGCAAAGCTGCGCGGCTTCGCTACTTGAAAAACCGTTGGGCAAAACGATTGGAAAAGACCGGACGAGTGAAGATGCTGACGCCTTACGACCCGGCGCAATCCTGCGCGCTGGCGAATTTTTCCGTCGAAGGCATAGACCCCGTAAAACTCGGCTCGCATCTTTGGGACAAGTACCGAATCAATTGTACACCCATCGTTCACGCGGAATTCAGTGGCATCAGAATCACGCCGAATGTTTACACAACGATTCGCGAGATAGATATATTTTGCGAAGCTGTCGAAAAAGTTATACGCTCCGGTTTACCCGCTTGAGTACATTGGAAATTAAATATTTTGAGGTTTAGAAAATTGAAAGAACTCGAGTAGGGGCAGCCCTCGTGGCTGCCCGGATTTTGCGAAGCAAAATGATGGTT
>JANMSG010000277.1:0-2310 GCA_031389065.1 Acidobacteriota bacterium
CATGAGTTTGAAGTCATGCGGACAAGAATGTCCGCGCTCCAATCAATTCGGATTGAAGCGATAGCCCACCCACGGTTCGGTCAAAATGTATTTCGGATGTTGCGGATCGCTTTCGATTTTGCGGCGCAATTGATTAATAAAAACGCGCAGGTATTCGGTCTGCTCGGAAGATTGCCAACCCCAGACGGCTTGCAGCAAGGCGCGATGGGTGACGACCTTCCCCGCATTGCTGACCAGGTATTTTAAAACCTCAAACTCTTTCGGCGTGAGCTTGATCTCTCTGCCTGCCGCTGTAACTAATCGCTCGTCCGAATTGATGGTCAAGTCGCCAACCGTCATCACCGAAGCGTTTGCTTCAACCGCTGACAGACGGCGAAGCACGGCGCGCAGGCGAGCCAACAATTCATCCATGCCGAAAGGCTTGGTCACATAATCATCCGCGCCTGCATCGAGCGCCGCTACTTTCTCGCGTTCAGAACCTTTGGCGGAAAGCACGATGATGGGCACTTTCGAAAATTCGCGCACGCGACGACAAACATCCAGCCCACTCATTTCCGGCATGACCAGATCCAGAATCACCAGGTCTGCCATCTCTTTGTGCAATTCATCAATCGCCTCTTGCCCGTTGGTAGCGGTTCGCACTTCATAACCGCGAGCCGGAAGACTGGCGCGCATCACCCGTAGAATCTGCGGCTCGTCGTCCACCACAAGGATCAGAGGCTTTTTCGTTGTCGAATGATTTGGCATAACAAGCAAAACAATAAATCTCAGATTTCAAATTTGAGATTTGCGATAGATTTCAACTCTGCGAATCGCTTTCATTCTCTTTCATTTTTGCATACTCTGTCACGCTCTTTTGCTCAACGGGAATGGCAAAAGCGAAGACCGCGCCTTTCGTTTCACCGTTCGCTACCCAAATCTTTCCGCCGTGCGCTTCGATGATGCCGCGAGCGATAGCCAGTCCCATACCTGTTCCGTCTTTGCGCCGCGCTTGCTGTTTTGCGCCGCGATAAAATTTATCGAAGACGCGAGTGAGTTCACCCGTCGCAACGCCTTGCCCTTGGTCCGTTACGCTGATGATTAAATCTGCTTTTTCAATTCGCGCTTTGATCATCACAAGACTTTCAGCAGGCGAATACTTGGCGGCATTCTCTACCAGATTATGCAAAGCTTCGGCTACCAACAAGGAATCAACTTTGACTAGCGGCATCGCTTCTTCCATCTCGACCTTCACCTCATGATTGTAGAGCGCCTGGGCGCAACGCTCGACCACATTCGTGATGATTTCCGATACCGCTTCCCAGCGCTTCGAGATGCGAAGTTCATTGGCTTCAATGCGCGCCATCTCCAATAAATTCTGCACCAGCTTGGTCAAACGATTTACCTCTTCGCTGATTATTAAATGAAACTCGCGCAATGCAGCTTCATTCCAAACAATCTCTTCTTGTAAAAGATTATCAACAGCGGCGCGCATAGAGGTAAGCGGCGTTCGCAAATCATGTGACACCGAAGCCAGCAATGCCGATTTCAATTCGTCGCTCTGGCGCAGGGCTTCCGTATGAGATACCTCCTGCAAAAATCTTGCACGTTCCAACGCCAACGCCACCATGCCGGCAATCGCTTCGGCGGCGCTACGCTCCAATTGCCTGGCTGCCAGCGCCATCACGCCTACCGAGCGAACACCGACTTTCAACGGCGCGTAAGCAACCAGGTAAGGCGCTTTGATTTCAACCGTGCTACTGATCTCGTCGAAATCCCTGGTTGCAGGAAGTAATTGTAACTCTCCATCCGTGAAAGCCATTTCGATTTCATTGAGCGCGGGCTTGAAGGCGTCAATAAAATCGCCCTCCGCAGCGACTGCAGCGCGTTGCCATTTACCGTCGATGGGCAAAAAAACAGCGCAATAATCGAAGTTGTAAATTTCAACCACCTGCCGGGCAATCGAAGAGACGGCGGTTTCAAAATCCGGCGTAGCGATAATCGTGCGGCTCAATTCATAAAGCTTGAACACCTCTTCGCGCCGACGTTCTGCATCACGAGCGCGCTCGCGCGCCGCCGCCGACAATTGACTCGTAATCACGGCTGTAACCAGGAAGGCGAACAAGGCAACCCAATTCTGCGGGTCTTGAATGGTTAATTTTCCAACCGGCGGCAGGAAAAAAAAATTGAAGCAAAAGAGGCTGGCAACCGAGGCGAAAATCCCCACGCCAAGCCCGTAAGCCGAAGCGCTGATTAACACCACCAGCAGAAAACTCAACGCAATCGTAGTGCTGTTGACCTCATGAATCACTAGCCGGAAAACGGCGGTCA
>JANMSG010000320.1:0-6086 GCA_031389065.1 Acidobacteriota bacterium
ATAGCCCGCTACGCAAAGCATCTATCGCTTCATCAGTTCGCGGTCCCACATCAATCAGTGTCAGCGGGTCTTCCTGAATAAGATAAACATTAACAGGACCGACGTAAAAAGGTGTAGGAACGCTGATTCTATGTACTTTCATATCAGTAGGCAGTAAGCAGTAATATTCAGCAAACATGTTTTCGCCGGTGGCAGATGGTTAGTCAGCAATAAGCAGTAAACAAAGAATCGCAGGAAAAGAAGCGCTTAGTTAATCAAAATAACTGCCTACTGCTTGAGCGCATATTTCCTACAAAACTGCCTACTGCTTACTGCCTACTGCCTACTACAAATTATACTTGCCCGCTTCAACTATTGAATCGGCAATTCGACGACGCGCCGCGATTGTATTGATTGGCGTATGTTTCATATACCGTCGCAAAACGCCTATCATCATTTTGAGTTCATCGCCTTCCGACATTGCTGCAAAGGCGGTTTTTGCCCTTGCTTCGATGCGCTGAATTGCATCACTAGCAAATACTTTTGCCGCATCAATTTGATTCAAGCAAGAAGATTCGCCACGTGTGGAAATTAGTTTCTCGGTTCTCAAGACCGCGCTCTCCATTCCGAAGACATCCATAATCATGTCACTTGCTGCGCCTAAAACTTCCTGCTGCTCATTGACTTTGTCTCTGTACTTCATCGCCGCCGAACCCAGCACGGCAACGATTGCCTTCTTGCAATTGGTCAAGGCCGCGTGCTCTGCTGCGAAGACAGTCTCGGGCAGTTCTTCCGGCATTGACGGCGAGAGCATCTCTTCCTGCAATTGCTTTGCGGCAGCAAATAAAGTGTTTTCGCCTTTGCTCGCGCGACGCAAAAACTGCCCGGCAATAATCAAGCGATTGATTTCATTGGTGCCTTCATAAATGCGTGCGATGCGCGCGTCCCGATAAGCGCGCTCCACGGGGTAATCGCTGGAGTAACCGTTACCGCCGAAAACCTGAACCGCTTCATCAACGCAATATGCCAGGTATTCACTGCAAGCGGCTTTAATAATCGAGCATTCAATAGCAAAATCTTCGATTGCCTTTAAAGCCTCTTTCGGATTGTTGCGGTCAACCGTTGCCATCATCTCTTCAATCATTCCAACGGTGCGATACATCATGCATTCGCCCACGTAGGATTTGATCGCCATCTCTGCGAGTTTGTGTTTTATCAATCCGAACGAAGCGATTGACACGCCAAATTGATGACGCTGCTTTGCATACTCTGTGGCAATGGTGGTAACCCGCTTCGAGCCGGAGATCGAACTGACACCGAGTTTCAAACGACCTATATTCAAAATGTTAAAAGCTATCAAATGACCTTTGCCGATATCACCCAAAAGGTTTTCTACAGGCACTTGAGCACTGTCCAGATTGACGGCGCAAGTCGAAGAACCATTCAACCCCATCTTGTGTTCATCCGGCGAAGTGGATACGCCAGGGAAATTTCTCTCAACGATGAAGGCAGTGAATTTGTCGCCATCAACTTTTGCGAAGACGATGAAGAGATCCGCAAATCCGCCATTGGTAATCCACAGTTTCTGCCCGTTGAGTATATAAGACTTGCCGTCTTCTGTGAGTTTTGCCGTGGTCTTTGCTGCAAGTGCATCCGAACCCGATCCTGCTTCGGTCAAACAATAGGCGCCGACGAGTTCTGCGCTGGCAAGTCCTGGTAAATATTTTTCTTTCTGCTCGTCGTTGCCGAAATATACAATAGGCAATGTGCCGATTGTCGTGTGCGCGCCGACCGTTCCCGAAAAAGAAGCCTGTAGTGAGATATTTTCAGATGCTACCAGCGAACTCAATAAATCGAGTCCCGCGCCGCCATACTGTTCGGGAATATCAATTGACAAAAGCCCCAATTCGCCGGCTTTTTTCAGCAAGTCGCGGTGCACTTGATAATTCTTTTTTTCGATTTCGGCATCCATCGGCAGAACTTCTTTTTCAGAAAATTCATAAGCCGTCTGCGCGATTAAACGATGCTCATCGCTAATATCTTCGGGTGTAAATATATCTTCAGGGCTATGGTCTTCAAGAATGAAGCTCCCCCCTCTTAAAACTTTCTTATGTTGTGCCACACTACTCATAATATCGCCTCCTGTTTTTTTGTTACTCAATACTGCTTACTTGCTGTTGGTTCGTTATAGGTTATTCGTAGCCCGATTACTATTTTCGTGTTACGGCTAGAGGACGCAACAAATAACAACCTTCAACAACCGATGATGAAAGCTTAAAGTAATTCAAAGATGCCTGCCGCGCCCATACCGCCACCCACACACATGGTGACCATACCGTAGCGCGCATTGCGTCTCTGCATTTCGCTTAAGATTGTCGCCGTCAATTTTGCGCCAGTACATCCAAGTGGATGACCGAGCGCGATGGCTCCACCATTCACGTTCACCCTGTCTTGATTCATACCAAGCTCTTTGATGACCGCCAGAGCCTGCGCAGCGAACGCTTCGTTCAATTCAATCAAGTCAATTTCATCGAGAGAAAGCCCGGCGATCTTCAAGGCTTTTGGAATCGCTGCCACAGGGCCTATCCCCATGTAATCGGGAGAAACCCCTGCGGTTGCATAAGCAATGAATTTTGCGATGGGCTTGATTCCTAACTCTTTCGCTTTGTCCGCAGACATCACAATCGCCACGGCAGCGCCATCCGAGGTCTGAGAAGAATTGCCGGCAGTCACTGTGCCACGAGCGTGAAATGCCGGACGAAGTTTTGCAAGCCCTTCAACAGACGTGTCAGTACGAGGTCCTTCGTCCGTATCGAAAACTCTTTCCTTCTTAACCGCTTTGCCTTTGGCATCAAGCTCCATTGAATGAATTTGCAACGATACAACTTCATCTTTGAATTTGCCCTTTGCGATTGCCTCAAGAGCATTTTGATGACTACGAAGCGAAAAGGCATCTGCTTCTTCGCGAGAGATTGAATACTTCTGTGAAAGGTTTTCCGCCGTCAGTCCCATATTCAAAAAGTAATCTGGCCACTCTTCCGCCAGCGTCGGATTCGGGCGTATGACATTGCCACCCATTGGAATCATACTCATTGATTCAACGCCGCCCGCAACGATGCAATCGCTCCATCCTGTCATCACTCTTTCGGCAGCAAAAGCAATGGCTTGAAGCCCCGATGAACAAAAACGATTGACGGTCACCGCCGAAGTCTCTTTCGGTAACCCCGCAAGCCAGGCCGCTTGTCGCGCCACATTCATTCCCTGCTCTGCTTCCGGTGTCGCGCAACCGAGTATCACATCTTCAACCATTTCAGGCGTGAGTCCTTCTGTTCCTTCAACTGCGGATTTAATCACGGCCGCAGCCATATCATCAGGTCGTGTATCTTTCAAAGTGCCGCGCGGCGCTTTCCCCACTGCCGTTCTCAACGCTTTTACTATTACTGCCTCTTTCATTACGAAATCTCCATATATTACCAAACTAATTATCTAAACCTTTAAACGAATCGAATGACTAATAATCGGCAGGCCTGTTGCATCATCAAATTCTGCAGCGGCTTGCACTCCGATTTGCGCAATATCCATTGCTGATAATTTCTCATTCTGGTAAACAGCAAACATCGCACCCATTGCAAATTCATAACCACTGCCATTGGCATAAAATTTTTCATACTCCTGGACAGACCGATAGGCGGAGATATTAAAAATCCCTGTCGGGTTCGCAAGTACAACTTCCATTCTTGAAGACTCATAGGAGTCATCATCATGTTCATCGGGCTTGATAAAGTAATCCTCTTTTAATGACCGATGAAACCTATTCCAAGTTCTAAAGATTGCGTCTACATTGCTAAAATCTGCTTTCACTTTGGCATCAGAAAAGTAATCTCTTATACAAAAACCATTTGTCATGGAACCTGCTACACCAAAGTGGTTATTGCCTAGCTTAATTATTTTATCGTGGTTGCGAAGATAATCGGCGGATTCTTTTAGATAGCCGAATTTCGTAAGCGTATCAGCAGCAATCGCAGTAAACCCTTTTTTTCTAACCACTACGACTGTAGACATAAAACTCCTAAAACCTTCTAACCCGCTTGAGAGCGGATACAATTATCCAAGTTTCAACTGGGTTTATTTGACGATATTAATTTCTCAAAGGCTTGCCTGTCTTGAGCATATATTGAATACGTTCTTGCGTCTTTCGTTCGCCGCACAAGGAAACAAAAGCCTCGCGTTCAAGGTCTAACAGATACTGCTCACTCACAAGCGTCTTCCTCGACAGGTTCCCGCCGGTGATGACATGCGCCAATTTCTTCGCAACATGCCCATCGTATTCCGAGATGAAACCACCGCGCTGCATCATATGAATCGCAAGCTTGATGGCTGCAAGTGCACCTTCCCCTAAAACTGGAATATCGGTTCGCGGTTGCGGTTGCTCGTAGCCTTCTTTCACCATCGCCAGCGCTGTCTGTTTCGCGTCTTCAATCAAGCGGTCACGGTTCATAGATATGTGATCTGTCGCGCGCAAAAAGCCCAATTCTTTTGCTTCAACGGCAGACGCTGAGACTTTTGCAGTCGCTATGGTCTCAGAAACTTTTTTTATGCGTGGGAATAAATCTTCATCGGGGGCGGCACCACCGGTCGCACGCATCACCAATTCTTTCACGCCGCCGCCTGCAGGAATCAACCCTACACCAACCTCGACTAAGCCCATATACGTTTCGCCAGCTGCTCTCGCTCTATCGCCATGCATTGCCAGCTCACAGCCACCGCCCAGCGCCATTCCCATAGGCGCTGTGACCGTAGGTTTAGCCGAATATCGAAGATTCATAACGGCGTTTTGCAATTGCCGAACTGACAGCGCGATCTCGTCCCATTCGCCTTCCTGTATTCCCAGCAAGAGCATCATGATATTTGCGCCCACGGAAAAATTTTCGCTTTGATTGCCGACGACTAGCGCCTCAAAATTTGCGCCGACCTCTTTTATAGCGAAGTTCAACATCGCTACTGTGTCTCCGCCTATCGCGTTCATCTTTGAGTGAAATTCCAAACAAGCAACGCCGTCGCCTAGGTCAATCAAAGATGCTCCGGCATTTTTTTTGATGACAGAGGTGCGCTCTTTGAGCGATTTTAAAATAAGCACGCCGGTTAGCGGCTCCTTCTCTACGGATTCACCACTCTCAACATCGAAGTAGTATTCGCGCCCTTCGCGTTTTTCATAAAAACTCTTCTTTCCGGACGCTAAAAGTTTTTCGGCAATGTCAGGAATCGGCAATCCTTCTTCACGCATTCGCGCAACGGATTTTTCAACCCCTATCGCATCCCACAATTCAAATGTGCCAAGCTCGAAATTGAAGCCCCATTTCACAGCATTATCGAGATTGACGATTGTATCGGCGATTTCAGGAATGCGATTTGCCGCATAAATCAAATTCTCACTTGTCGTCTTCCACAAAAATTGCCCTACGCGATCATTGTTATAAATCAATGCGCGAATTCGTTCGCCAGGGGTAGCAAGTTGCTTTGCCGCTTCAATGGATGGGGAAGAATATTTCTGCGTGGGCTTGTATTCCATGGTCTTGTAATCAAGCACTTGATACTCTGGTTTGCCGCCCTCGCCTCTTGTCTTTTTGTAAAAACCTTGTCCTGCTTTGTTGCCTGTCCACCCACGTTTCACCAAATCGCGGAGAAAATCGGGAGCCTGCAAATCTTCCCTTCGTTCATCATTGGGCACAGCTTTGTAGAGATTGTCGGCAACGTAAAGTGAGACGTCCAAGCCAACTATATCTGTTGTTCTAAAGCTGGCGGATTTCGGGCGACCGATGAGCGGCCCTGTCATCGCATCAACTTCTTCAACCGTGTAATCACCCTCCAGCATAACTTTGATGGTGTTGAGCGAACTAAAAGTGGCTATGCGATTGGCGATGAAGTTCGGCGTATCTTTCGCAAAAACAATACCTTTGCCGAGTTTCCGATCGCAGAAATTCGCTATGAATTTTACAACTTCGCCTTTTGTTTCTGCCGTTGGGATACCTTCGAGAAGTTTGAGGTAACGAGGAGGATTGAAAAAGTGTGTGCCTTAGAAATGCGCTTTGAAATCTTCAGACCGGCCT
>JANMSG010000327.1:0-5103 GCA_031389065.1 Acidobacteriota bacterium
CGCAAGATTTTCTACATGCCTGGTAACTGCCATGGCAGGTGAAGAGGCAACACTTGCCGCCGTCGCCAAGGAGTTTGCAAAATGTCATGGAACGAGCCGTGTTACTCGCAAAAGGCGAGATCATTGAGATTTCTGCCTTTCCTTTTGCAAACTCCTTGGCGACGGCGGCAAGTGTTGCCTCTTCACCTGCCATGGCAGTTACCAGGCATGTAGAAAATCTTGCGACTCCGATCCCACAATTTGTAGAAAACAATGGAGCGACTGCATTGGCTGAAGTTGCTGATCCCCAAAGCCTTGAGCAAATCGGCCGCGACATCGTCAAACAAATTCCAGACCCTTCAACAAGCGTTCCTTCAGAAGACGTCTTTAGGCTAATTGAAGTTGCTGTCGTAAAAGCCGCTCTCGACCGCACGAAAGGCAATAAACAGGCGGCCGCCGCTTTGCTAGGCCTTTATCGCCCCAGGCTCTACAGCATGATTAAACGTCATAATTTGGATGACTGAGTCTAGACGAATCAAGACAACTCCAGGCAAACTCGGTGAAGAGTGCGCATACAATGATGTGCAAAAACTCAGCTTCGTAGGGATCACCTGTCTATACAACCTGTTTTGCGACGCTTGAAAAATCTTTCGCTTCTACCAAATCGAAACATACTTCCAGCCTATTGTGTCTATCGTTTTAGCACTCCAAACATACATTCCCTGTATTGTTAACATCCATCCGTGCAAATTCTTCCCATTTGGTGGATGAAAAATGCCACCTCTTACGTCGAAATATGAATATATAGCGAGTTTATGAATACGAAAGCCTTGGCATTATGCTTGCACTACCAGGAGAGAGATTTGAGGATTTGATTTAAGAAGGGAGCGGAAAAATGTTATTTGGATTCATTCGAGATAGAACTCCTGAGCAAATGCGCACCAATGTTTCTTGCGCGCTTTGTTCGACGGTTGTATGTCAGAGTTGCTCGACTGTGATCAGCGAGAGCGCCAAGGGCGGAAAAAACCAACAATTTGCCTGCTTCCGGTGTTTTGCGCAAATCATCATTGATCGCAGACAAGCGCATCATCCGGGGAATCAACTATACAAACGGGCTGCATAAAAAAACATTACCTATTTAAGCGAAAGGAATAAATGATATGGCTAAAGCAAAAACTGCACTGGCAAAAGAAAAAATTGAAGACACAGAGCAAATCAGCAAGCTGAGTAAGGAAATTTCTCAAGAGAATACTGCAGGGAGCGAGGTTGTCGCGCACTTGCAAAGACAAGTCGCGAATGCTTTCGTACTATACGCAAATTACAAGCATTATCACTGGCAGACCTATGGTCCCTTGTTTCGCGACCTGCATTTGCTCTTTGATGAATTCGCCACGGCTGTACTGGAAACGGCTGATGAATTTGCGGAACGTGTGCGAATGATTGGGCAAGATCCGGTGTCGGGTTTGCGTCAGATGATTGATATGGCGAGTGTGAAAGCCTTTGCCAGTGAATCAAATAAACGTGAGACGATGCGCGAGATGATTGAAGAAGCGGATGTAAATCTTTTACTTGTCATCAAAGAGATGCGCGATGCGGTTCGTTTGGCAAATGACCACGATGATCCGGGAACGGCTGACGTTTTCACGCGCTTCGTACAGATTCACGAAAAACATGAATGGTGGTTGCGAGACATACTTGAGAAACGTGACGGACTGTCGAACTAAGCTGAAAAAATATAGGTTACGCATTCACAATTCGCGGGAAATGGAGCACTTTACCTGTAGGATTTAGCGCTCGCTCTGGCAAGCTATCTGCACCGTTACCTACGCCAGCAGCAAAGGATTATTCTCAAGCGCATCGCCAGTTTGATGACGATAAGTGCCCGGTAAAAGACTCAGGATTTTGTGTACTCTTACACAAGTAACATGATGTTTAGATAAAGAAAGGGGAATAAAGCAATGATGAATGAATCAATGAATGAAGCGAAACAGGAGTTAAACGAAGATGTGATTGCAACGCTCAACGGCTTGATTGAAACCTGCAAGGATGGACAGGAAGGGTTTCAAACGGCAGTTGAGGGGGTGAAAAATCTGCAATACAAACACCTCTTCAATGAATATGCCAAACAGCGAATGCAGTTTGTCAGTGAATTGCAAGATGAAGTGCGTAGTCTGGGCGGTGATCCCGAACAGACGGGCTCGATTGCTGCCTCGCTGCATCGCGGTTGGATCCATATGAAATCAGCCGTCACAGGCGAAGATGAAGGAGCCATTTTAGCAGAATGTGAACGTGGCGAAGATTCAGCCGTGAAGGCTTATGAAGAGGCGCTTAAGGAGGGCTTGCCAGCCAATGTCGCTCCGATTGTGGAAAGACAATATCACCTGATCAGACAAGCCCATGACCGCATTCGCGCACTGGAACTTGTGAAAGACGTAACAGCTTAAGTTGAGTAACCGGGTGGGAAATTTGAGCGATAATTGATGTGCGACATATCCGAGGCGCAACAATTTAGTAGACTTGGCCTTGATGCGTTTATCATTTGGTTCTTGAGAAATTTGCAATGGGTCGGCATTCGCTGACCCATATTTTTTTAAGCGCCTTCTTTTTCAGAAACCAAGTTATTTGGTAAGGTGTTGCTTGCGGCAATCTGTCGAGCAAAGAAAAAGATAATGAAAACTCGCACGATCATCAGCATAGGTTTTGGCGTCATCCTCGCTGCCCTTATCATCGACGCTTTATTTTCCTATCGTGCACTTCAGGCGCTGATCGCCAACAATCAGCGTGTACTGGCATCCGCCGACCTTCTCAGAGAACTTGAATTAACCTTGTCTTCTATGAAAGACGCTGAAACGGGTTCGCGCGGATACTTGATCACTGGGCAGGAAGATTATCTTGAACCTTACAACGAAGCGCTCAATCAGCTTGACCTGCATCGCGAGAGACTCCAGAGTCTGACGACAAATAGAGCGCTGCAAGCGAGTCGCATTCCGAGACTGGAAAAATTAATCTTAGATGAACGCAGAATCTTGAGCGAGGTGAATTTCCAGCGCAGCACCAGGGGATTCGAGGAGGCCAAGCAGACCATTTTGACGGGCAAGGGCAAAATGAAGATGGGTGAGTTGCGCGCGCTGGTTGAAGAGATGGGAGCCGAAGAGGCCACATACCTGCAAGAGCTTGAAAGAGAAGCCGAGGACAGTCATCACACGGTTAGGCTGACATTTACGCTTGTCAGTTTGGTGGCGCTCATTTTTGTTGCCTCTATGTATGTGCTGCTCAATCTTGATATTACCAGACGACAACGCAGTGCCGAGGCTTTGCGTGAAGCCAACGATTTGCTTGAAGAACGCGTGGAAAGCCGCACCCTCCAATTGCAGTCTACCAATGAGTCTCTGCTGGAAGAGATTGCTGAACGCAAAAGAGCAGAAGAAAAGTTGGAGCAGTTTACCATAGAGTTGGAACGCAGTAATCGCGAATTGCAGGATTTCGCTTTCGTCGCCTCGCATGATTTGCAAGAGCCGCTGCGCAAGATTCAGGCTTTTGGCGACCGCTTGAAATCGAAGTATGGTGCCTCGCTCAATGATGACGGCAACGATTATTTAGAGCGCATGGGAAGCGCGGCGCGACGTATGCACACCTTGATTAACGATTTGTTGACCTACTCAAGAGTGACATCCAAAGCGCAACCTTTCGTGGAGGTGAGCCTTGAGGCAATCGCTCACGAAGTACTAAACGATCTGGAGGTGCGCGTGCAACAAACGGGCGGTTGTGTAGAGCTTGAAGCTTTGCCATCCATAGCAGCAGATGCCCTACAGATGCGTCAGCTATTGCAAAACCTGATCGGCAACGGGCTGAAATTTCATCGCCCGGAGGTCGCGCCGATTGTGAAAATCAGCAGTCGCATTTTGAATCGGGAGGAAGCGAATCTGGTTGAAAGTAAAGCCGAAGAGGTCTGTGAGTTGAAGGTTGAAGACAACGGCATAGGCTTTGACGAAAAATATCTGGATCGCATTTTTACGCCCTTTCAAAGATTGCATTCGCGCAGCGAGTATGAAGGCACGGGCATGGGGCTGGCAGTTTGTCGTAAAATAGTGGAGCGACATAACGGAGCCATCACAGTCCGTAGTACCATTGGGCAAGGCACGACCTTTTTTGTGATGCTGCCAACAACACAGCAAGAAGGAGCAATTGAAAATGAGTGATCTTAGTTCACCGATCACAATTTTGATGGCTGATGATGATGAAGATGATCGAATGCTGGCAAAAGAAGCGCTTGAAGAAAGCCATGTCAAAAATGAGCTATATTTTGTCGAAAATGGCGAAGAGGTATTGGATTATCTCAAGCGCCGCGGAAAATTTGCCGATGCGGAGAAATCCCCACGTCCGGGATTAATTCTGCTTGATTTAAATATGCCCAGAAAAGACGGGCGTGAAGCGTTACGCGAAATCAAAGCCGATCCCGATTTGCGCCGCATTCCTGTGGTCATTATGACGACTTCGAAAGCCGAAGAGGATATCTTTCGCAGCTATGATCTTGGTGCCAATTCGTTTATCACCAAGCCTGTGACCTTTGAACGTCTGGTTGAACTGATGAGGACCTTAGGGCAATATTGGATAGAGTTCGTAGAACTTCCGAATTAATTTATGAACGACAATGGAAAAATAAAACTGTTGCTGGTCGAAGATGATGAGGATGATTATATCCTCACGCGAGACCTGCTCGATGAAATTTACCCGGATGGCTTTGAGCTTGAGTGGGTCAAGGACTATGACGAAGCGGTAGAACGACTGGTCTCGAATGAACATGCTGTTTGCCTGCTTGATTATCGGCTTGGCCTGCACAACGGCATAGAGCTTTTGCGTCAAGCGCGGTCGCGCGGTTTCAACTCCCCGTCTATTATCCTTACGGGGCAGGTTGACCGCGAGCTTGATTTTGAAGCGATGAAGGCAGGCGCATCGGACTATTTAGTCAAAAGCGAAATCAATCCCGCCCTGTTGGAACGCTCGATTCGTTACAGCAGAGAGCGGCGGCGACGTGAAGAAGAGCGACTGCAAGTGATCCGCGCGCAACAAGCCCGCGAGGCCGCCGAAGCGGCGAATCGCGCCAAGGACGATTTTTTAGCGATG
>JANMSG010000341.1:0-22822 GCA_031389065.1 Acidobacteriota bacterium
CGCAAGATTGCAATCTTGCGGCATCCCAAACCTATTTGCTAACCCAAGGCGATGAAAATCTGGCTTGCGTTCTTTGTTCTTCGCCGCCGAGCGCTTTGCCTTTTGGCGTCAGCGTAGTTACGCTTTTACATCTATGCCGCGAGTACTTCTACTTTTGCCGACGACGACTTATCGCACCAAAGCTTACATTGATGCTGCCTTGAAACTGGGCGTTGATGTAGTTACCGCGTCTGAAATTTCCAGTTCGCTCGAAAACAAAAATCCTGAAAATTTGTTGACACTGAATTTCTTCGACCCTGAAAAAGCTGCAGAGCAAGCCGCCCAGTACGCCCGGCGCTTTCCGATTGACGTGGTGATTCCGGTTGACGAAGATACAGCGGTTGTCAGCGGCTTTGTCGCTTGCGCGCTTGGCTTGAAGCAAAATTCAGTCGCCTCGGTGCAAATTGCCAAGAACAAATACTTGATGCGTGAAACTCTCCGGCAATCAGGAGTGCGGGTGCCACGCTATCAACATTTCACGCTCGATGAAGATGCCAGAGAGATTGCTCGGAGCCTTGATTATCCTTGCGTTGTGAAACCTGTTTTTCTTTCGACGAGTCGCGGCGTGATGCGCACGGATAATCAGGAAGAGTTTGTGCAGGCTTTTCATCGTCTTGAGTCCATCTTAAAAATTCCGCACATTGCAAAAAAAGGCGGCGCGGCAAACCGCGAAATCTTAGTCGAAGAGTTTGTACACGGTTTTGAAGTCGCCGTTGAAGGCTTGCTCACCGGCGGCGAATTTCGAGCGCTGGCGATATTTGATAAACCTGATCCGCTTGATGGTCCCTTTTTTGAAGAGACGATTTACGTTACGCCTTCACGTCTGCCCGAAATAGTTCAACAAGAGATCATTCAAACCACGCAAGCAGCGACTCGCGCAATGGGCCTCGCGCGCGGCGCAGTTCACGCAGAACTTCGCGTCAACGAACAGGGCGCGTGGGTGATTGAAGTTGCGGCAAGAGCCATAGGCGGGCTTTGTTCGCGCACTCTGCGATTTGGTGATGCGAGGGTATCGCTTGAAGAAATGATCTTGCGTCACGCCATTGGACTGGACGTTTCAACATTTGAACGCGAAAGCAGAGCGGCTGGCGTGATGATGATTCCAATTCCCCGCGCAGGAATTTTGCAAGAGGTGCGCGGCATTGATGAGGCAAAGCAAGTTGCCAATATCGAAGATGTAATGATCACTGCGCACATCACGCAAAAGCTACAGCCGCCGCCTGAAGGCGCAACTTACCTGGGTTTTATTTTCAGTCGCGCAGAGACTTATGAGGTTGCGGAAACGGCTCTGCGCCAAGCTCACGCTCTGCTTGAATTCGTCATTGAGTAGAAAAGTAGAGCAACTCGTCAACTTGCTTTACAATGGAAGAGATGAAGGTTTTACGTATTCAAAAAAATATTTTGAACAACACCCACGACAAACAACAGAAAGGCGTCTTACTGATCTCTTGCTACGAGTTAGGGCATCAACCCGCAGGGCTCTCTATGCCTATGGCGTTTCTTCGCCGCCAAGGAGTCAACGCCGATGCACTGGACGTTTCGGTTGAAGGCTTCGATGCTGAGAAAATTATGCGAGCGAATTTTATAGGCATCTCTGTGCCTATGCACACGGCTCTGCGACTAGGCGTAAGTGTGGCGCAAGAGATTCGCAAAATCAACGCCGATTGCCACATCTGTTTTTACGGATTGTACGCTTCGCTCAACGCCGATTACTTGCTTGAAAGCGTGGCGGATTCCATCATTGGTGGCGAGTTTGAAACGCCGCTCGTTGAATTGATTCAAACTGTGTTGGCGAAAAATAACACAGACCAGGATACGGGCAAGATGTTGGCGCTCCCAGTGGGCGTGAAAACGAAAACGCATGAAGCCGCGCCAAATCTTGCTCACTTAAATTTTGTAAGGCCTGAGCGTAGCGTTTTACCTACGCTTAATCTTTATGCGCGATTGCAGTACAAGAGCGAAGAGCGGCTGGTCGGCTATGTTGAGGCGAGTCGCGGATGTCTGCATACTTGCACACATTGCCCGATTCCGTCTGTTTATGGCGGGCGTTTTTTCGTTGTGCCATCGGCAGTCCTGCTTGAAGACATTCGCAGTCTTGTCGCAGCAGGCGCAGAGCATATCACCTTTGGTGACCCTGATTTTCTCAACGGTCCCTTGCATTCGCTGCGCCTCGTTCGCGCCCTGCATGAAGAGTTTCCGCACCTCACATTTGATTGCACGGTAAAGGTCGAACACATTATCAAACATAAAGAATTATTCGCAGAGTTTGCGCAATCGGGTTGTATCTTTGTGGTATCGGCGGTTGAATCTTTGAGCAATACAGTTCTGATGCATCTCGAAAAAGGTCACACTCGAAAAGACGTTTTCGAAGCGTTGCAGATTTTGCGTGATGCAGGAATTTCCATGCGCCCGTCGCTGGTTTCGTTTACGCCCTGGACGACGCTTGATGACTTTATTGAGGTACTTGATTTTGTTGAAGCGGAAAATTTAATTGATGCCATTGACCCTGTGCAATATTCGATTCGTCTGCTTGTGCCGCCAGGTTCTGTACTTCTCGGACGCGAAGATACGAAGCGCTGGATTGGCAAGTTGAATCAAGAGGCCTTCACTTATGAGTGGCAGCATCCCGACAAGCGTATGGATGAATTGCAAAAGCGTGTTGCAGGTTTAGTCGAAGTCGCTGTGCAAACGAATGAAGATACAATGGAAACTTTTTATCACATACGCGATCTGGCTTACAGGATGCGCGGCGATGACACTGCCAGTCTTGCGAAAGTTCATGTAGCTTCTGTCAGAATACGTCCGCCCAGACTGACCGAAGCGTGGTTTTGCTGAGCGGAGCCGACGCGGGATCAGTTTGGTCCTCTCGAAAAACGCTCACAAGTTTAATCTCGAAGAGGAAGCCGAGTTTGGAAACATCTTCGAGATAGGGTTATAATCAGGTTTCAATTGAAAATTTAATTTCGTAACCAAGTTACATGACCTTAACCGCAAAGGAGCAATAAAAATGAGCGCATCACCAGACGATATAAAAATCAGAGCCGAAGTAGATCAGCAAGATGTAGATATTTGCAGATTCATTGTTGATCGTACAGTGCACGAAAGTTCGGATGTTTTTACCAGCAAAGAGGAAGCAAAGAATAATAAGCTTGCTGCAAATCTATTTGTAATTCCAGGCATTTCAAGAGTCGAATTGAACGATAACATGATTGCGGTGACCAAAGCGGGACACGACGATTGGCGGCAGGTCGGCAAGCGAATTGGTGGTGCGATCAGGTTATTTTTGAATCCTCCACCCGAGGTTCCAGATGGCGAGATGTTACCGCCCGATGTTTTGCGAGAAAAAATTCAGCGCGTGCTTGACGAGCAAATCAATCCTGGCGTAGCTTCTCACGGCGGTTATGTTGAATTGCTCGACATCACCGATAACAACGTGTTCTTGAGAATGGGCGGCGGTTGTCAAGGCTGTGGCGCGGCAGATGTAACTTTGAAGATGGGCGTTGAAAAACTTTTGCGCGAAGAAGTGCCGCAAATTCAAAACGTCTTTGATTCAACAGACCACGCCGCCGGTAATAATCCTTACTACGCTCCGTCAAAATAAAATAACCAGCAGATAAGCTCAGCTTGATTTGTACGGGCAAGCTGAGCTTCCAAAATAAAACACAAACACATGGCAACGATTGAAAATCAAGTCGCCCCGTCACCCGTCACGAAAAAAGAGATTCTCGGCTGGTGTATGTATGACGTAGCCGATTCGGCTTTTACCACCGTCATCGTCACAGCGCTTTACGCGCCTTACTTCAGCAAAATCGTCGTCGGCAATCCGCAAAAAGCAGATTTTTTATGGGGGCTCGGAGCTTCCATTTCAGAAGTCATTGTTGCCTTGCTGGCACCGATACTCGGAGCCATTGCCGATTATTCGGGCAGTCGAAAAAAATTCCTCGCCGTGTGCGCGCTGACCATAGTTTTTTTTACGGGGGCTCTGTACTTCGTAGGACCCGGCGCTGTCAGTCTTGGGCTTGGGCTCTACATCATTGCCAACATAGGCTTTGCTGGCGGCGGCGTTTTCATTGACAGCTTTCTGCCGGGCATTTCCAATGAATCAAACGCGGGTCGAATATCGGGCATGAAATGGACGCTCGGATATTTGAGCGGACTCATAGCGATTGCGCTTTGTCTGCCGCTTGCCAAAAACATTGTTGATAATCCGACCTCTGAACAACTTTCACTGGCGCGACTCATTCCCGTTGTGGTTGCCGTTTATTATGCGGTTACGGTCATCCCGACATTTCTATTTTTGCGTGATCGAAGCGTAGCGAAACCTCTGCCTGCCGGCGAAAACTACCTTACCGTAGGCTTTCGCCAACTCAAAACCACCCTTCGTCAGATGCGCCGTTACAAGGAACTCTTCAAACTGCTTATCGCTTTTCTCATTTATAACGATGGCGTTGTGACAGTAATTTACTTCGCGGCTCTCTATGCCAGCAACACCATAGGATTTACCACCGAAGAGATAACCATAATGTTTATTGCCATGAATGTCATTGCGGCGGCTGGCGCGTTCACTTTCGGCTGGGTAGCAGACCGCATAGGACAGAAAAAAACCATCATGATCTCACTCTGCATCTGGCTTGCGACGGTTGTGTTGGCCTACTTCGCTTATTCAAAAGCGGCTTTTTATGGCGTGGCGACGCTTGCGGGGATCGGCATGGGGTCTAGCCAATCCGTGACGCGCAGCCTGGTTGCGCTGTTTACACCAAAAGAGAAGGCCGCCGAATTCTTCGGGTTTCTAGGCATCGCAGGCAAAGCGCTGGCATTTTTAGGTCCGCTGGTTTTCGGTCTGATTTCTAATGCGACAGGCAGCCAACGCCCTGCAATCCTGGCAATCGGAACGTTTTTCATCGTCGGCATGATTGTGTTGTCTTCCGTTGATGAAAAACGCGGCAAAGAAGCAGCCAAGATTCCTGTTGACGGATAAGCGGGAAACCCAAAAGCGTTTCAAGCAGTCGAAGCATTCTATAATATTGCTCTCTTCTTTCCTGAAAAAGAAAAACGCCGACTGCTTATTCAAATAAGCAGTCGGCAAATTATTTTCAGAGGAGAGATAAAATGAAAATTAAGGATTCGTCGGCGGTTTCGTGCCATCACTGTCGCGTCGTTTGAGCGTAGGCTTCTCTTTTACTGGTTCCTCGCCTTGTTTCGTTTGCGGGTCCTCGCCTTCTTTGCGTCGCTTGAGCGTTGGTCTTTGTGGACCGTCAGTGCGGCTTCCTGATGCGTCAACAACACGTGAATTCGTTAGCGCCAGCAAGTGATTTTTCACCTTCATGAATTCAGAGGTGTTGACAATGTATTCATCTCTGTCAGGGAAACGCGTAACCAGAGCGCGAACATTCTCTATGCGATCAGGAGTCAGAGGATGTGTGCGGAACAATTTTGAAAGTGTGCCCGGTTTGTCCTTCTCTTTCTTTTCGAGCTTTTCAAAGAAGGTGGTCAAATTGATCGGGTCGTACCCGGAAGCCCAAGAGTATTGTGCGCCAAGCACATCGGCTTCGTGCTCCGCGCCACGGCTAAATTTCAAGAATGCCAGCGGTACGCCAATCTGTGCTGCTTGATAAGCAATTGCCGCCAAACCGCCAGACATGAAAATCAGAGGAATCATCGCATAGTTTGCAAGCTGCGCTTTCGAGTCTTGCTCGACACCGTGGCGCGCTGCAACGTGGGCAATCTCGTGCGCCATCACACCTGCGATCTCTGCTTCATTGTCGGCGGCAAGAATCAGCCCTTTGTTGACATAGAAGAAGCCTCCCGGAAGCGCAAAAGCATTGACATCATCGGAATCAAGAACCTTGATGGTGAAAGGCACTTTCGCGTCAGAGTGCAAAACAATATTTTGCCCGACGCGATTGATGTATTCGACAACCATCGGGTCTTCAATGAATTTTGCCTGACGATCAACCTGCATTGCGAGTTGGCGACCCAGTGCGACCTCTTTATCAAGCGAATAAAAATTGGGCAAAATTTGCTTGTTAATGTTGCGTTTGCCGATCAACTCCGGATTCTCTTTATCGCCAAGTTTTTCTTTGCTTGCTGGTGTCGTCTGGGCAGTGGTCTTCTTGGTGTCTTTAGAATCGTTCTTGTCCTTAGCGAATAAGCTTGCGGGAGAGCCGATCATCGTTGCCAAAAGCATTAGGGCAACACGCTGCAAAAGGCTTCTTTTCATAATAAAACTCCTATAGGTAAGAACTGCTGAGTGTTCAGCACGGGCACTGAATTCGCTCACGTTAAAAGTGTACCACACTCAGCAATTCAAGCAAATAACTTTAGAAATAAGGGAAAATAAGTCTTGAGATGTTTTGAGCAAGACGTTTCGTTGTACGAAATAAAAATGAAATTTTACGATAAAGATGAGTTGAGCTATGTTGCCTGCGGCGCAGGGTTCTCCTTTGTAGCGACTTTCACCTGGTTATTTTCAACGCCAATGGTGACGGAGATTTTCGCGCCGCTGTGGCGTTTTCCGGCATGCAGATTGGTAAACGGAATAACGATGAACTCTTTCCACATGCGCTCAAGTTGCGCCAGGCTCTTGCGCTCGGCAGCAAGTTTATTGGTGAAATATGCGACCAGCGCCGTATCCATTTTAACCAGAACCGGCTGCGCCGATTCAAGTCGCAGACGTAAAGATTCAAGTCGCTCGGCAATGATTTGTTCGGTCGCCTCGCGGTCCAGGACCTGAAACTCAATCACTTCATCAATCGCTACGACGAGTGATTCTGTGAGGTTGTAGCCTGAACCTCGCTCACGCATTTTCAGGCTTCCGGTTATTTTCAGGTTCCCGCTGACTCGCCGTTCTTCGCTCTCATCGGCGCTTGAGAAAAATCCTACAGAAGAATGCTTCCCATGTTCGCCGATTTGCGAAAGCGACATGATAACGGTCGTGTTCGATAAAGAGATTCTCGTGCCGGTCGCATCCGTGAAGCGCCCCAACTCGAACGCTTCGCCCAAAAATTGCTGTATGACAGGATGCGCCAGATCAACATTGCGAAAATATAAGACCGAATGCGGATGGTCTTCCGCCGCTTTTGATAAAAGCCCGCTGCGGTCGCTGTATCCGACATAGCCAGGTTCAGCACCGATGAGCCGCGACAAAGACCAGTTTTCTGTGAACTGGCTCATGTCGAAATCAATCATCTTCTGTACGGAGCCGTAAAGAAATTTCGCCAGCGCACTTGCCATTTCATGTTTGCCTGCGCCCTCAACGCCAACGAACAAGAAGACGCCGTCGGGTCTTTCCGGTCTCAGTTCCAAGCGCAATTTCGCTATGCGAACGACACGCCCGATATCACGCGAGGCGCGTTGTTGTCCCGGCACCGCTGCGTTCAGAAAATCTTCCAATCGTTCAAGCCTTTCGGCAGGGTCTTCATCCATGATTTCAAGCGGCAACCCGGTGATCTCGGAAAGCGTTTCCGTTACACAATCGCGTGTAAGGTTGTCGTGACCAGCTATCGTTGCCTTTGCAGAAGCCTTGTCCATCAAGTCAAAAGCCTTGTCGGGAAACGAGCGGAAATGCAAATAGCGATCAGATAAATCAACGATAAGCGCAATCGCTTCGTCGCCGATTTTGATGTCATGGTAACTTTCAAAGGCGCTGCGCGATTCCATCAAGATTCGCGAGGTCTCTTCCGGCGAAGGTTCCTCGATGGTAATCGTGCTGAAGCGTCGCGCCAGAGCTTCGTCGCGAGCAATGTATTTGTAATATTCAGCAAGCGTGGTTGCGCCTATGCAGGTAATCTCGCCTTTTGAGAGCGATGACTTCAACAGATTTGCGATGTCGCCGGTTCCGCCAGCTCCGCCAGCGTTTAAGAGCGTGTGAATTTCATCAAAGAATAAAATAACATCTCCTGCGCGACGCACTTCGTCGAGCAATTTCTTCAAGCGTTCTTCAAGGTCTCCGGCGAATTTCGCGTCTGCAAGAAGCCGCAAGCGCGACACTTCTAATACACGTTTGCCGCGCAAACGCGCAGGCACGTTACCTTCGCATAACTGCGCTGCGACGGCCGCCACGAGCGCCGTTTTGCCAACCCCGGGCTTGCCGATGAGCAAAGGGTTGTTTTTCAATTTTCTGCAAAGCGTTTCGAGAATGGCTGTCATCTCGCGCTCGCGCCCGACGAATTGATGAGAAGCAGCGGCGACGGATTCTTCCGCGAGGTCTGCGCAAAATTCCGCAAGCGCGCCTTTTAAAGGAGGCGGCGAATTTTGTTGCGGCAGTTGTGGCTTGGTGCTTTCCGGTTGCTCCATATCTTTTGCAAGGGTTCGTTGTGGAGTCGTCTCTGGATTCTGTAAAACAAACTTTGCCTGAAGTTTCTGCTCCAGTTCGGCAATGGCGTTTTGGTACTCGGCAAAATGATTCAAGGCTTCTGTGACCATCGCGTTTGCCATCGCGGCGCGCAATAAGTGCACAGGCAAGACGTTTTCACTTGAATCTTGTTTGGCTAGCTCTACGGCTTCGGTAATGATTGATTGCGTATCTTTGGTGATCGTGATGGATATGCCTTGCAAAGGAAAACGAGCAGCAAGCTTGTCATGACAGGCTTGCAGGAAACGCGCTTGCTCGCTGCTCACTTGAATAGTAGCGGCAAGCAGATACTCAAGCGTCGCAGTCAGCAAGTGAAGCGGCGACAAAACACCGCCTTTCGATAATGCCAATTGCTTGGCGTTTTCTAAAGCTTCGCGCGCCTGAGTTCCCAAAGCGTTGAGCAGTTGTTCCTTCTCCATAGATTACGATTCGATGACGATTTGACTTTACTGAATAGCTTCTGAAGACATATACGTTTGCTGCTCCGTTAAATGTGTGACGGAAAGAATCTGCTCCGCGAACAGATTTGAGTTGATCAGCGTCTGCACATAGTAATTGCCCTGTGTCGGAAAAGTGAGGTTAGCAAATATCGTTACGTTATCGGCAAAGCCATTTGCCGGAATTTCAAACGGCGAGGGCGGCGAAACGGCTATCGGTTGCACTCTGTCAGGAGAGACAATACGGACTTCAGACAGAAATTGCCCTTCGCCTGACCAATGATTGAGCACGACGATTTTCAAAAGCGTGACGGGAAGTTGCGGAACTTGCAACCCGTAAAAAATGCCCATCAAACTGAGCTTATGATTGACTTCAAGCCTCACATCTTCGCACAACATGGTGTAGTGAAGTTGGAGATTCGATTTGTTACTTTCTTCGGACATAGAGAATTCCTTTATATGTTTTCAGCGTGTTTACGGGCTTAATATCTCACGCCTGAACGTAGGGTTCAAGCGCCTTCACGCACATAAGAGGTAAATGATCTTGAGCCAAAAGCACAGAGGGCGGCGAGATATTCTCGCCGCCCTCTGTGGAAAGCTTTCCCACCTGACTGCTTTCAAACTCAGCTAATTTTTAGAAAGGCCATCTGGGCCAACGACTGTTGCCAGATGTACTGCGATAGCCTTCTTCGTAACCGCGTCGGAAACCTTCACGATAACCTTGTTGAAAAGCGTTACGGTCACCATACTCCGAGCGATACCCCCTCGAAGCATTTCGATATTCGTCGGTTCTGTCGTATTCGCTGCGACGATTGGATCGGCGAGTCTCTTGACCACGACGCAAACCGTCTTGATAGCCGTTTTGCTGTGCGATACGATAAATCTCCTGACGGTTGTAGCGTCCATTGCGATTATCATATCTGTCTGAATCTCTACCTCGTCTGTCATCGCGATCATAGTCATAATCGCGGCCGCGTCTATCATCGCGATCATTGTCGTATTCTCGACCACCCTCGTAAACTTCTTTCAGGTTGCCGCCAAGAACGCGCTCGATATCGTCGCGGTCAAAACGTCGGGGGCGAAGATTCTGCGCGTCTCTGAAGCCCTCTTCATAGCCTTTGCGGTACTGGCTGCTGTAGTCACTCTGAAAACCCATCCAGGGCAGAAAACCGATTGCATCCGTGCGATAGCCTTCGGTATTTCTGGCATTTCCGCGATAGCCTTGCTCTCTTAAATCCCGGCTTATCGAATAAGCCTGATGATAACCATACATGAAGCCATACTGTCTTGTGCGGTCTTTCGTCCAGCGCACACGTTGATCATCTTGTCTTCCATAACCATAACGGTCTTGATTATAATTTCCTTGAGCATTCGCGCCTGCGACCATGCCAAAACCAAGTAACATAACTATTGCAAAAGTGCTGATAGCAAATTTTTTAATGGAATCGTTAAATCTCATATTCGTCCCCCCTATTTATTTCAATCTCAATTACGAGTGTGTTTCACCTATTGTCTATAACAAGTTTCGTGCCAAAGTCAGATTTTTAGAGATTGATAAGGAAAAGGGTAAAAAATATAAAAATTGAAGGATAAGAAAATAAGAGAAGATCTATTCAAAATACTAATTGAGGGTGAAAGCAAACGATATGGGATACATATATTTTATTCAACGATGGCGAGTATTTGATTTGCAGACACTGTGTCGCCTTCCACTACACAAACTTCCAAGATGCGACCAGCTTTGGGCGATTTGATTTCATTTTGCATCTTCATAGCTTCAACGACAACAATGCCTTGACCTGCCGATACTTCATCGCCCCCTTTGAGCAGCACGTGAACGACTTTGCCAGGCATTGGCGCGACGAGTTGCTTTTGGCTTTCGTCGCTATGCTCTGCGCCTGCACGACGATGCTTGCGGTCAATGAGCTTTGCCGCAAAAAGCTTGCCGCGAAGATTGATTTTCAGCGCATTGTTCTCTGAATCTGAGGATGAAACAAGCGCTTCATAAACTTTATCGCCAGCAAAGAGTTGATAAACCCCTGCTTCGGGGCGAACGACCTCCAAGTTATAAAGACGTTTGTCAACGACGACAGAAAGGCGCCCGTCCTTTTCTTCAAACTCCAGGCTCAGCATTTGTCCGTTTATTTCTGCTTCGTATTTCATCTTTAAGATTTTAGATTTTAGATTATAGAGTTTGGATTTCTAAACTAGAAATCTAAACTCTATAATCTAAAATCGCCGTTGAGCCAATCGCCCGTGAGTCTTCCAGCGGCTCTCTGTTGCTTGAGGAGTCTCCGTGTTGCGTTGATGAGCGTTGGTTTTGCTGTGTAAAACTGCTGCGATTGCTGCGATGTCTATGAGTTGCTGTTCGGCTTCGCTAGTTTCCTTAGCTAAAGATAACGCCTGGCTTTGTTGACCCAAGAAGCGGTCAATGAAACTTGTGTCGAAATCGCCGCGTCTGAATTCCTGGTTGCGAACGATACTTCTGAATAAAGGAAGGGTCGTGTGTATGCCTTCTATTGCGTATTCATCAAGGGCGCGCGCCAAACGATTGACTGCCAACTCTCGCGTCTGAGCCCAAACGCAAAACTTCGTCAGCAACGAATCGTAATAGACAGGCACTTCCCAGCCTTCATAAATGCCGCTGTCTTCACGCACGCCCGGACCGGATGGGGTTTTGATTTTCTTGATGAGCCCTGGACTGGGGAGGAAATTATTATCGGGATCTTCCGCATAAATTCGACATTCAATCGCCGCGCCGCGCATCACAATATCGCTTTGTGAAAAAGATAAAGGGTGGCCAGCGGCAACTCTGATTTGTTCCTGAACCAGGTCACGACCGGTTACCAACTCGGTAACCGGATGTTCGACTTGCAGGCGCGTATTCATTTCAAGGAAATAAAAATTTTTCTCCTGGTCAACAAGAAATTCAATCGTTCCGGCGTTCACGTAATTTGCAGCGCGAGCGATTTTAACAGCCGCTTCGCTCATTCGCCTTCGCAAGTCTTCATCCACGACAGGCGAAGGGCATTCTTCGACAATTTTTTGATGGCGACGTTGCAGCGAGCATTCGCGTTCGCCCAGGGTAACCGTGTTGCCGAAAGTATCAGCCATCAATTGAATCTCTATATGGCGAGGGCGTTCAATATATTTTTCGATATACACGGCAGCGTCTTTGAAACTCGAAAGCGCTTCCGATTGCGCCATCGAAAGGGCGCTGGCAATTTCCTCACGCGAACGCACCAGCCGCATACCTTTGCCGCCGCCGCCAGCCGCTGCTTTCAACATCACGGGAAAGCCTATTTCATCGGCTGTTTTTAAGGCTTCTTCGATTGACTCAACCGGCGAAGTGGTGCCCGGAACAACCGGCGCGCCTGCGGCAATCGCTGCGCTGCGGGCGCTGGTTTTTGACCCCATCAACTTCATAGCCGCTGCCGTAGGCCCCACAAGAACAAGCCCGGCGTGCTCGATGGCTTCCGCGAAGGATGCGTTTTCAGATAAAAAGCCGTAGCCAGGGTGAATGGCTTCGGCACCTGTGCGTTTGGCGGCGGCGATAATTTTTTCGATAGATAAATAGCTCTCGTTTGAGGGCGCGGGACCGATGTTGATGGCTTCGTCGGCGTAGCGGACGTGGAGTGAGGCGCGGTCTGCGTCAGAGTAAACGGCGACGGGTGAGATGCCTAGTTCACGGCAGGCGCGAGCGATGCGAACGGCAATCTCTCCACGATTGGCTATCAGCAATTTCTTGAACATAGAAATTCTTTGGCAAAAGCCTGAACAGATTTCAAGCTTGCTCTTTCAAGTGCAAAGGAAGCAAATGAATGGCTCGAAATTTCATGGGAATCATTCAAATCAGAATGAAAAAGGGCGAGCTTTCGTGCCCGCCCTTACCTTGAATGAATCAGCATCGCATTACTTTATTTCTTTTCAGCCGATGCTTCTACTAATACCTGGTTACGGATTTCTTCCGCAGTATAAAACATTCCATCGCGCATAATGATGTCATCATCCGTTCCTGCGATCTCATCAGGGCCCTTGGAGCGCAATTCAAAATTACTAAATGAGATTCGTGGTTTTCCAGTTGATGCGTTGGCTACGGCTCCCGGGCGGCCAACATAGCTGATGCTGTGATTCCAATAATCAGCAGGTAAGGGCTCTTTGGTTACTTTTGCGACTTCTTGAGCATTACTTGGGTAAAAGCCATGGGCGCGTTTGTAATCATCAAGTAACTTTGCGGTGTGATAAAAAGATGCTTTGGTTGCCGCCTCTCGTTTCGTTGCTCTGTTATCTAAAAACTTGGGTATGTAAGCGATGGTGTAGCTGGCGATTCCAATTCCTGCAATAAGGGTCACCAGCAACGTAGCCGTCGCAACTTTATAGCCGCCGTAGCCTTCCGGGTCACGTTTCGCAAGTTTCATGGCGCGCCAGGCAGACCAGATAACCAAAACCGCACCGAAAGCTAAAAACTTTGTGAACGCCAAGGCTGCAACCACCACAACAGTCAACAATCCAACCGTATTCATCACTGCGCCATAGCTTTGGATCTTTACAGGCTTTAGATCGAGAGGTTCACCGACAAAGCGCGCCCCGCAACTACAGTCACGCGCCCCCATATTCATCTCATTTCCGCAACAGGGACAAAGCATTATCAATCCGCTCCTATTATCCACAGGGGTATTTTCAATTAACTGCAACGAACAACGAAACGCTTTTGCGTTAGTCGTTGTTATTTATAGAGCCTCAAAAATCAATTTTGAACAGAATAGTCAGCGCCAATAACTTCACCCGACTGCGCGCTCTTCAATTTGATTTGCGCCGCTTCCACTTGGGCGCGGTCGGTTTCTCGCAACTCGCGCCAGGTGTGATAAATTCTATGCACGACAGTCCAATGGGAAAGTACGGCAATCACCCAGAGGACTTGCGGCATTTTATGCAAAAAATAACTCTGCGGCCCAATTTCCGTGAGCGCGCCGATCATCAAAAGCACAACGCGCTCTGGTCTTTCAAGAAAACCTACCTTGCAAGCGATATTGAGGGATTCAGCGCGTGCCCGCGAATAACTCACCATCACCGAGCCAACCAGTGCAAGTCCGGTAAGCGCAACTAATAAAGTAGAATGCGCCACCGTGTCTCTGGCATAAAAAATCATGATTCCGACATAGACGATGATGTCGGAATAGCGATCCAGCGTTGAATCAAAGAACGCGCCGAACTGCGTGACTTGTCCGCGAAGACGCGCCACTTGACCGTCCAGCATATCAAACAAGTTGCCAACGATCATCAACAAGCCCGCCGCAAAAAACTTGCCATAGCCGAATAAAGTGGCGCAGCCTATGTTGATTAAAAGGCCAATGAAAGTCAGCACGTTCGGGTTCATGCGGCTACGCGCGAGACCCCGCACGATCGCGTCAATGATACGTTTGCACGCTGCCCCGATAGCTTCACTAATCATTTCGGGCCTCCAGACAAATTCGGCCTATCTGCGCTACAGAGGCGCTAATATCGCAAACGCACTGCCTGTTGTCAAGATATAGCCGGATTTCAGATGCGAAATCTTGCGTATTCGATGCAAGGCTTTTCGCGGTCTTTACGACAATCATTCGTCGTGAACCGTGATCAGTTTGACGATTTCGAATCGGCGTATGCCCGAAGGCGTGACGATTTCTACCTCATCGCCTTCGCGACCTCCCATCAAACCTTTGCCGATGGGCGAGGCTGTCGAGATTTTGTTCTTTGTGATGTCCGCGTCTTCCGCCATCACCAGTTTGTAAGTGACATCATCGCCGCTATCAACATCATAAAGCTCAACCGTAGAGCCATATGCCACGCGGTCTTTGGGCAAGCGCGTCATATCAATCATTGAGAGATCAGACAGGCGTTGGCGCAGATTGGCGATATGGGCGCGAACAATGTCTTGACGGTTGCGCGCCGACTCGTACTCTGCGTTTTCTGAAAGATCGCCCAAGGCAACAGCTTTCTTTAGCTCTTGCGGTATCTCTGTTCTTAACTCCGTTTCCAGTTTGTGGAGTTCGTCTTGTAATCTTTGTCTCAGTTCATCTGTCATAGCAAATAATCCAACAAAAAATAATGATTTCCAAAAATAGACTTGTTGATTTTATGGATTAGAATTATTCCGTCTGTATGCACAGCAGTATGATAATCGCTCTTACGGCGAGGCGCTTACTTTTGGAAATATAGTTGCTGTGTTGTTTGACATACGCCCACCAGTTTATATCGCGGAGCTATTAACTAACAAGTGGTATTTAGTCCCTAGTCCCTAGTCCTTAGTCCTTAGTTTTCTTTTTGAGAGCTTTTGTTCTTCAAAAAATTCTTCACAATCTAATTTTGAGATAGAGGTAAAGATAAAAAACAAACTGCCAAGGACTAAGGACTAGGGACTAGGGACTAATAGGTTTGACGCTTATTTGATTAGCGCTTAGAATCACCGTGAGCAACCTGACGTGATAAGAAACATTGTATCATTATCAATACTTTTACTTACCCCAGATAAAACTGTCTTATGCAAACATCAAAAAATATTCAGATTAGCGACATCCTTGACGAAATAGCGCGCGGCTCTAGCTTGGACCAATCGCTCAACCTCATCGCTCAAAAAGCGATCACCGACCTGAACGCTTCGACCTGCAAAATCTGGGTTGTCAAACATGGCGATATTTGCGAACAATGCCCTCTCGCGGGTATCTGCACCAATCGCCAAATGTGTTTGCATCTGGCTTCAACGAGCGGTTCGTCAATCGAAAAAGAGTACCCGCGCATTCCGATCTCTGTACTCAATACTTCTTTAATCGTTCGTGGCGGAGTTGCCGATTTTAAAGACAGCAATCCGGCGAGCGAAAAATTGTTTGGCACACAACAAGACGAACACCCCGACACGGCAAACTCTTACGCGCTCTACCCTCTGCGAGGCATCTCTGGCACCGTCGGGTTGGTCGGCGTTTTCAACAATCGCCTGATCGAAAAGAACGAACTACAAATGCTCGCGCAACTCGCGCCTGCCGCTGTTGCCGCAATTCGCGTCGCTGAACTGCAAGCGCGATGTGATTCGCTGCGCTTTCAAATTGAAAAAGGCTTAACCGATTCCGCGCAAGCTGCGACGAAACAATTGGAAGAAACCAACGCGCAACTCAAAAATCAAATTGAGCAGATACAAAATGAATGCAACGCCTTGCATAAAACCAGAGATGAGAATCAAAACAGAATCGCCGAGTTGGAAAAAGAGAGAGCGCATCTTCGTGAAGAACTCAATTCTTTGTCAAATGAACTGCAAGAAAAAACTCGTAGCGATACGGAAACGGAGTCTCAAGTCAAACAAGACAGCAACAATCTGCAAGAAGAATATGCGCGTTTTGAGAGCCTGGTGACTTCTTATGAACAAAACATTGACGAGTTAAAAAGCGAGCAGGAGTTAATTAAAAATAATTTATCAGAGCGCCACAATGAAATGGCGAATCTGAACGCTGAACTCGAAACCAGGCAACGCGAACTCGCCGAGATTCAGGAGAGCGTTACGCAGTTGGAAGCGCAAATCTCTCTGCTTGAACAGACCAACGCAGAGTTGATAGAGTACAACAGTTCTTTGGTCGAGAAGGTCGAAAATCTTGAAAGTTCGCTTCGCTTAGCTGAAGGGTTGTGTACCAGCATCGAGCAAAAACGAGCCTCACTTGAGGAAAAACTGGAAAGCCTGATAAGCGAAACTCAACAACTTGGATTTGCTCACACTCAGTTAGGAGACCAGCAGCACCAACTCTTAGTAGAAAACCAGCGTTTGCGTGATGAAGTCAGTCGCCTGACAGAAAACACTGATAAACTTGGCGAAGAAAATTCTCAACTTGCGGAAGTCAATGAACAGATAAACGAAAAACAGCAAAGCAAGGAAGCGCACCTTGACGAACTGGAAAAAGAGAACGCCGAACTCAAAGAGGCAAACGCGCAACTTGAAGATGCCGTAAAACAACTGGAAACTCTGGTTCCCAGGCTGGAAGAGTCTGTTGATCATTTGAGCAGCCGAACCGAATTGAGCGAACGTATGCACGCGGAAATAGAAGAACGCAATCGCGCGCTTGCGCAAGAGAACCAACAACTGGCAACCAAAGCGCAAGGCAATGCAAGATTGATTGCGAATGTTTCGCACGAACTTCGCAGCCCGATCAATTCAATCCTTGGCTTCACCTCTTTGATTTTAGACGATCCGGCGTTGAATCTTCCCGAAAAACAGCGCCACAATCTCGAACGCATACAGGGCAATTCGCGCGATTTATCCGAGTTCATTAACAAAATTCTCGACTTCTCAAAAATCGAAGCGGGACACATGGATGTTTATTCCGAGCCTGTCGAGTTGAAAGATGTCTTGGCACGCGCCATCGCCATTGTGGAAGGTTTGCGAGGCAATCGCCCGATAAATATAGAGACCCAGTTGCAAGAAGATTTGCCGACCATTCGCACAGACAAAACCAAGCTTCAGCAAATCTTCTTGAACTTGTTGTCGAACGCCGTGAAATTCACCGACGATGGTGAAATAAAAGTTACGGTGTCACGCGCAGATCATAACCGCGTTCACATCGCCGTGAGCGATACAGGAATAGGCATAGCCGAAGCCGACATCCCGAAAATATTTGAAGAATTTAGACAACTCAATGGCGCGAATCGTCAAGCAAAGACCGGCACAGGATTAGGGTTAGCCATTACTCGTCGCCTGGTGGCTTTGCTTGGCGGCGAGATTGATGTGTCGAGTAAAGTTGGCGAAGGCTCTGTTTTTATTGTCGCTTTGCCCACGGAAATCCCATCCAGCGCAGCCCCCACAATAGAAGTTGAACCCCTGAAACTCGACCCCGAACGCACCGCTTTAGTCATCAGTCGTGAAGCGGCAATGATTTATCTGGTCAGAAAGTATTTGACGGAAGCGGGTTATTCCGTAGCGCTTGCCGAGGACTCGGAGCGCGGCTTGGAAATCGTTTCCCTGGCAAAGCCTGCGCTCATCGTTTTAGATTTGGATTCGCTCGATACCCCTGCCAACACCATCAATCAAATGGCTAACAGCAAAGAACAGGGCAAGCTGATAGCTTTTTCAAGCAACATCAATTTCGAACGCCAGGCGGTACGCACGGGTGCCGATGTCTTTTTGTCAAAGCCTCTGGAAAGGGAAGAACTGCTTGCCGCATTGAAAGGTGCAAAAGAGCCTGCGCCTGTATTTGTGCTGCTTGTTGATGATGACGCGGATGCTTTAGAAATCGTTACGTCTATGCTGGAAAGCAAGGGGCACGAAGTAAAGACGGCTGCCAACGGGCGCGCAGCGCTTGATATAATTTCCCACCATAAACCTGCGGCAATCGTTTTGGATTTGATGATGCCGGAGATGGACGGATTTGAAGTCGCACACAGATTGCAATTGAATCCGAAATGGCGCGATATTCCTGTCCTCTTGCTGACGGCACGCGATTTGTCGAATGAAGAACGCGCGGTGTTAAATTTCCATAGCGCTCGCCTTCTGCAAAAAGGAAATTTCAGTCGCGAGGATTTGCTTAGAGAGATTGATTCAGCGATTGGCGATCATCAAAATCATTAGCGTAAAAATAGAGTTCAAAATCCAAACCTTCAAATCGTTCTCTTGAACCAGGCAAAGGCTCGGACTCTAAACTCGCTGTGTCGAATTGCTTGAGGGGTGAGGCTTGATTGAAAGCCTCACCCCTCATTTTTGGGGTTAAGGATTACGATCTTGCCCATCGTGTTTTTGGCGATAGATGCTGCGGTTGGCGCGGTCTAACCGGTTATCAAGACGTTGACGCTCTCTCCAAGAGAGATTTCCGTCAGACTTCGCTTTTCTTTCATATCTTCTGATTGATATTTGCTGACGTTCCAGCCTTAGGGTTTCGCGGGCTGTGAGTTCGCCGCTTCTTAACCCACGAAAGATACGTTTTTGTTGATGACGCTCGCGTCGGTTGATGCCGGGCGTGTTTGCCAAAGATACAATGCCGAGACTTAAAACAATAGTCGCGGTCAATAAAATGCTAACTGCTCTTTTCATACAACGCTCCTTCTATTTTTTTTCGATGCAGTCCCAATCACAATGAGTAAGACCGTCGAATTTTCCAGAAGGTTTGAAAATCTCTTGAATGAGCAGCGATTCTTTTTTTGCGCAAACTGAATAGCCCAATTACAGCATGCAAAATCAGGCGCAATCTAAATACTGAAATTTCAGTATTTAGATTGCGCCTGATTCAAAGACAATATCTCAATTGACAATCTCGCTTTCAGGTTCGATAAATAACAATGCCGATAGGCGACCCTCTGTGAATAAAACATCAATTCCCTTGTTCATCAAATCTTCGCCGCTCACTTCGATTTCAGTTTTTGCATCCACATCGCAGACCTTGTAAATCTTATGGGGATTTATCAACTTCAAATTCAGGTGATGATTGAACGCGCCTTTTGCGTCCCAGCGATAAATCAAAACCCCTGCACGCTGTAGCTTCCAGTCATAAAAGGTTATGCTGGCGGCTGGTTTGTTTAAGGCGGGTTGCTCGATTTCATAAAGGTAATTGAGCTTGATGGCGTTCAACCGCTTATAAGATTTACTCTCCTTTATGATGATCTTCTTTTGTCTTTCGTTGATGGCGCTGAGGTCTGTTGAAATCCCCCAGGTTCCGGCCATCGCGCTGCGACAATAGAGCCTGGTCAGTTCATCATCGTTCGGGTTGAGCGAGTCAAAATTTTTCGTGAAGCGATAGGCTGTCCAAGGGAAAAGAAATTCCATCGCGCCAAGCGCAATTTCTACGTTCTGCCGGGCGAGTTCAAGACCTTCTCTGGGACCATCGCGCAGCCAGATTGCTTGCGAGGTCAGCACCGTCAATTCATTAATCATGCGTCCGCCATTTTGGCAGTTTTCTATGGAAAGGTTTGGATGGTTAAGACGCACTGCGCGCAACGCCTCTTGAAATGCGACTACGTTTTTCATTACTCCCTCTTGCGAATTTTCGATAAACAGAGGCTGATCGTACTTCCACCACTCCATAGAGAATTTCGTTTGCAAGGCAGAGACATGATCGCTTAATTGCTCATTGTAATCGCTGCCCGCGATGTTTATCAGATAGCCGCCAACAGAATCGTTGAAGACGCTGAGTTGGTTTATATCTTCGGAGATAGCGGTAGTTGACAAAGTGACAAGTTGCGGCGCGCTCCATAAACCTGGCTTGATGCCTTGCGTTGTTAGTCCCGCAAGCATCTCTTCCAATTCGTCAGGTTGAAATTTAGATGGATCGGCTTTCCATTTTCCGGGCTTTTGATACCATCCGGCATCTACAATGAACGCATTGAATCCGTAAGGCTCCAGCGCGGCAACCTGGCGTTGCAAAAAATTGCTGTCCACATTGATAAAGCTTGCGTACCAATTGTTATAGGTCAGCGGGAAAGAGGGTGGCGGGCTACCGCGATAGAGTCTTCTGGCGATGGCGCGGCGCTGTATCATCCAGGAGCGTCTGTTCATAGAATCGTCCAAGTGCGTTGTTGGCGTGACCCACAGCGTAGGTCCTTCAATTGATCCGTCCGCTTCTAATTCGAGTTGTGTTTCGTCTTGCGGCAGGCGAACATTGAAAGAGAGGATGCCGTTATCGCCGTTAATTTTCGCTTCCCAGCCGCCGCACCATTCAAGCCCGAAATACATCCTCTTAGAATCTCCACCAACCACCCAGTAAGGATTCGCTCCTTCGTCTAAAAAATTCGAACTGTGCAGACGACTCCATAAAGTTACGTTGCCATTGCTGGTCAAATTTTTCACGTCTTGCGCGTAGGAAAGGGCGCGCCACCACTTCACCCATTGTGCCGCGTTGTCCATCTTCCAATTGGCATTCCAAGTCGGAAACCATTTGATATTTAGCGCTTCGTTTGAAGAGTTTTGCATACGAACCTTCAAGCGAAACGTCGCGCCGGACTTAGCTAATTCGACGATCCAAGTCACCTTCAAGCCATTGAGCAATTCTCTGGTCGCCTCGCCGCGATAAAAGTTTGCGTCGGATCTAATACTCCAACTAATAGGCGACAGCGAATCGGGGATGAATTTTTCAGGTACCCAGTTTCGCAGGCTGTCTGAAGTCAAGGTGTCAACAAAGACGGCTTCACCTGTTTTAATCCAAACGGCTTTTTCAATAACCGGAGCGCCACCGGGCGTAAATCCTAACTTCAAGCTGATTGTCTCGTTTCTCAAATCCGCGCCACTTGCCGAGACCGAGCCAAACAAAAAACACGTAAAGGTAAAGAGCGCAACGCAAACGCTTCTTTCAAAAGAATGACGGGGAAAGTCTAAGCCTTGCGTAACTCTCTTTAAAAGAGCCATCACTCCGACAGGTCTATACATGAATTTCTCCTCATTTACAGAAAATAGAGCTTCACGGGATGAGCTCATAAGCTTCGTTTACTGGCAAAAAACAGAGTTATTTTATTCGGTTGACCGCGAAATCATATAAAGGTAATGCATGTGAGGGTTCCAAAACCTGTAGTTGATAAGCATTACGAACTTTAAATTACATAAACAGCGTGTTTGCGAAGTTGAGAGGATGAGGCATTTTCTTATTACTATTTGTTGGTTTTTTCGGTTACGGCTTCAATATTACAAATTATCTAAACATATATCCACTGGCTGCTAGAAGGTTAAGACAGAACCTGGGCGGGTTTGGTTTCAATTATTTTCGAGAGCGCCGAAATGATTTCTACCTGGGGGGCAGTGGAGCAAGATGTAGAGATCTGAAGATTGGGAGTTTGGCATTGATGCGGGGTTTTCGCTCCTTGAAGCAACCGCCCTATTGCGCCCAACTCCAAACTTTATCTCCCTTGACCGACCCCCTGCCAAAATTGATAGAGAAAAGGAGAAATCTAATTTTGCTTTTGGTCGCGTAGGAATTAGTTGGATTTTATCCAAACAAAAGAAAGAGTACAATTCGTGAGGGTTTTGTGGAAACCCAATTCTTAAGGCTATATGAACCAATGCCTTGCAACTTCAAAGCAAAATTGAGGTGGCGTGTTTTTGCTTGTAAAGGACCTTGCCCAATTTACTGTAAAAACAAATAAATTTCAGGAGATCATAAAGTATGAAAAAAACAATTCTGGTAATTTTAGTTTCTTTGTTGATGGTGAGCCTATTAAATTTTGCATCATCAAAATCTAACGCCCAGGCTCCCGCACCGCGCAATGCAACGGTCTGCGGAGAAGTAATCGTTGCTCTGACGACGAGCAACACACTTGTGACCTTCAACAGCGATGTGCCCGGCACTATTTTAAACTCTGTAGCAGTCGCCGGCCTTCAACCCGGCGAGTCTCTTCTGGGAATTGATTACCGCCCTGCGGTCGGGGAAATCTGGGGAATCAGCAATCAAAATCGTCTATACATCATAGATTCCTCAACAGGACTTGCGCGTCTGAGTGCAAACTTGAGTACCAGTGTGAGCGGTTCAGCTTTTGGCGTAGATTTCAACCCTGTGCCCGACAGGATGCGGGTTGTAAGCGACGCTGAGCAGAACTTGAGAATCAATGTAACAACCGGTGTGGCGGTTGTTGACACGGGGCTTTCTTTCAATACGGGCGATGCCAATTCGGCTGCGAACCCGAATGTTGTCGCCTCAGCCTATACCAACAACTTCGCCGGAGCGACGACTACGACGCTCTACGGCATTGATTCAAATCTCGACATTTTAGTGATTCAAAATCCGCCTAATGATGGGAAGTTGGGAACGGTAGGCAGTCTAGGCGTTGATACGACCGATCAGGTTGGTTTCGACATTGCTGCAAACAGTTTCAGAGCATTTGCCTCTTTGACGCCTGCGGGCGGCAGCGCTTCCAATCTCTACACCATCAATCTGACCACAGGCGCAGCCACCTTGGTAGGAGTCATTGGCGGTGGGCAAACGATAAGCGACATCACCGTATCTCCGCGCCGATCGGCGATAACGGTTTACGCCTTAACCTCAAACAATCGGCTGGTAACCTT
>JANMSG010000350.1:0-2346 GCA_031389065.1 Acidobacteriota bacterium
ATCCTTGAGGGTTTCCATAGAAGAAGCGGCGGCGGCGCGTTCGGCGCGAACCGCATTAATGTCTATGTGCGGACGACTGATGCCTGACCCTCTACGGATGGGTCGTTGCTGGCTGATTTGACTGAGGCGATTTTCGACTTCGTTCAATTCCCCGTTCAGGGTTTCAGACTCCTGTGCAAGCTGTTTTGCAAGAGCCTCATTCATATTGCCAAAGACAGAGACCATCTCGGTAGCGATATCTTTTGCAACCTGTGGATTGTTGTTTCGATAGGTTAAAGTAAGCCTTTCAGGAAAATCGCCACGCAGAAAAGTTTCAACCTTTGTATCTTTACGCAAACGGTTGACGGTTGACTCAAGAGTTCCACTTTCATTCGTCATTGGCAGATGTCGTTGCGCGACTGATTCGAGCAGAGCTCGACTGCTCAGTCGTTCTCTGACGGCTGCCACACGGTCTGCCAAGGCTTGCCTCTCATCCTGTTTGCCGGTCACAACAACTGTTGCCTTTGATTCGTAGATGTTCGGGAGGCGATTGATGATGACAAATGCGGCAATCATGGTAGCACCTGTGGCAAAGAGAAATAGCACCTTGCGTCGCCACAACATCTGCACATATTCAGAAAAACTTCTTGGTCTCATGCTTCCCATTTCTTACCTCCCATTGATGATAGTTAGTTGCTTTATTTTTTCTCAGAGCGTGCTTCCCGGGCGCGAAATTTCCGAGGGCTCCCGAGTCTGGCAGAATTTACCTGGAAACCTACTTTTCTTGCGCGAAAAATATTGATACCTGTGACGATTGAAAGAAGAAACGTGCCCAGCACCAATAAAAGCAAAGGCTCGAAGTGAGCCACAGGGAGACGGTAGGAAAAGTTTATCAGGGACTCCTGAACTCCTTTTGATCTACTGTCAAAGTCAATCGCGCTACTTTTCGCCATGGCAGTTTGCAGGTCTTGCTTTTGTGACTGCATGGCGCGCACAGAGGAAATGATTCCGACGATGATAAGAAAGAGAATAAAAAAATGACTGGCTTTCTTTTTAATTTTCATAAGCCTATTTACACACCATTCCTGAGCCGCCAATCCTGTTGGCAGTCTCGATAAAAATTTGATCGTAAGGAGTAAATTTATTGCTGAGAATTACAACATCTGTCACGAGTCTGCAAAGGAACCTTGCGGGATCAAATGCAGAACCAACAACCTTCATCCAATCTCCTGATTGCCTGTAGAGAAATTTCCTTCCACGTGTTATTCAACAATAGGAACCATTTTGATCTTGCAAAAAAAAATCTGTGGCAGCGGAAAAATGAAGACAAAAAGAGGTCTGGCATGATTTGTTAATGGCTCAAATCGCCTGGTAATGAAAAAGCCTTATTGATTGGCCAGAATACCGATGCAATTTGAGTTGTATCTATTGGTCTGCGTTGTAACCTTTGGGATTCAATGGCCTCCTGCCGGAGCAGGAGGCGGGCAAATTCAGAGGCTGGAATGAGAGTTAGACCAAGCCTTCATTTGGCTGAAGTTGAGTGCAGATTGGTGAGTTCTTCGATTGGTTACTGTCTGATTTTGGGTTGCCTGTCTGCATATTGGAATGAATAGGCGCAACGCAAAAAAACGAGTCGGTGAGAATTCGCTTGGTTTCAGCAACTCCTCACCGACCCTCTATTCTCTCGTCAAGACGGTGCAGCGGGCTCTTGCGCTACACGGACTCAGGCTGTTGTTTCGGCAACTATTGACCACTATTTTTCGGGAGAATACGCGTATCATTCTTCAAAGTTCCCGGCGAAAGAATCAAGTAATTCAGAGGCGACAGCACGACTTGATCAATCGAAATGCCATCTTCTCGCGGTTGAATGCGTAGCGTATGGGTGCCTGTAGATTCGAAATAAATGAATGGTCCCAACACCTCAACGCCCCAGCCGTTGTCTTGCCAACCCCAGCCTTTTAAGCGGTAATCCAGGTATTCTTCCAGATTGATTACCGTTGCATCCGTCGTGCCGATGCGAAAGTTGGCTGCGCCGTTTGCCTTCACACTATCGGAAAACTGTATATAGAACGAGTCGTTGTAGGGCGAGTTGTTATCGGCTTTGCCGCGCACCCATAGACGGTACGGCACGCCTGCCTGGGCGTGGAATGTATGTTCAAAGTAATGTCTGGGACTAGCCAGCGGCATACTTAATTTTGCGGCTCCCTGATCGGGATTTCGCAAGCGCGCACCACCTGCGGCAGTCGTGTCGGCTACGATGTTCCAGTTCCCTCTCTTGACCAGGCTCTCAGACGCATACAGCACAATGTCTGTGGCATTGGGATGCGGATGAGGAGGAGGTGGCTTTGTGACATTGATGGTTACGGA
>JANMSG010000380.1:0-2394 GCA_031389065.1 Acidobacteriota bacterium
CGACTGTACAAAGCAACAGGAGCCGCGCCGATTAGATTCTCCGCGCATTCCTCGACGCTTGTGCTGGCAACGCGAAAAGCTGTAGCCTGGCGCATCTCTGCCGTTAAAATTTTGCGAAGTTCGGCGTCCGGTTCAATCAACAGAAAATGGTCTGGCGGTTGCGCGTCTATCCAACGCTTCACACGCGAAGCGATCTCGCTCATCGCATACCCTTTGGCGCGAGCCGTTTGAAACAGATTCGCGATCAGGCGGTCGAGTTCAAGCGTCGCATCAATGAAGGTATTGGCGTTCAATTCGCGAACATAAACGCCGCTGCCTTTGCGAAACTCCACCCAACCGCGACTTGCCAAATCACGATACGCCGCGCTCACAGTGTTGGAATGAACTTCGAAACGATGGGAAAGCTCGCGTGTGCTTGGCAGTTTTTGATTGGGCTGCAAATCGCCGCTGATAATACCGAGCGTGATTTGCGTGACGAGTTGTTCACGCAGAGGTACTTCACTATTTTTCGACAACCAGATTCGCATCTTTATATTTGAACCACGAAGGACGCAAAGAACACAAAGAATATTCAAAATCGTCTTCGAGTTCTTTGCGTCCTTCGTGGTTTCAGATTATTTGCGCTTTGTTATACGATAGAGCTTTGAAGCGGTGCGAATGATGAGGCTGCCGCGGACGATTGCCGGTGTGGCAAGAGCTAGTTCCTCGAGAGAATTTTTGCCTACGACTTTGAAATCATTTCCCGCTTGAATCACGAAGGTATCGCCGTCTTCGCTCAAGGCAAAAATCTTGCCGTTATAAGCCCACGGGGATGATGTGAAAGCGGTTGTCGTCGGGTCTATGCGTTGGTTGCCATAAATCTCTTTTCCTGTTTTTGCATCGTGCGCTGTGAAAAATCCTCTATCTTTCAATGTGTAATAAACATCGCCATAAATAATCGGCGAAGGATTGTAAGGTCCGGCTTGCGGTTGATACCAGGAGATATACTTATTGCTGGTTTCGCCTTTTTGCAAAGAGATGTCGCCTGCGGCTCCCGAGCGAATCGCATAGACAGGACGATGCTGATCGCCTACGTAACCCGACGCGATGTAGAGCAAACCGAATTTTGAAAAGGGCGTGGGAATGGAGATGGAAGACATGCCTGAAAATTCCCACAACAGCTTGCCGTCTAAATCGTAAGAGCGAACGCGATCCGTTCCCGGCGTGATGATTTCAGTTCGCACTTCGTTTTCCCAGATGTATGGGGTAGCCCAATTCGTCTTTTCTTTTCTATCGGTTCGCCAAATCTGTTCGCCAGTCTTTTTATTCAAAGCAATGATGTAGGATTGTTCGTCGTTGTCGTTGACGACGTAGATGCGGTCTTTATAAACAATCGGCGAAGCGGCGGTTCCCCAGCCGTAGCGCGTTTTGAAGGCGTCGAATTTTTTCGACCACAAAGGTTTGCCCTTCATATCGAAACAAAACAAGCCGACGTTGCCAAAGTAGGCATAGACTCTTTCGCCATCTGTGACAGGGGTTTCCGAGGCATAAGAATTTTTCAAATGTCTGGATTGCGCAGGCAAAAGTAAGCCCTTTAAGACTTCGCGCTGCCAGAGAATTTTGCCTGTCTTGAAATCAACCGCGTAAACCATCCAGCGATGTTCGTCTTTGGCAGCCGGTCTTTCGCCGCCGAAATAAAGCCCTTTCTTTATCTCTTCGCTGGTATCTGTGCGAATGACTGAAGTGACGAAAATGCTATCGCCCCAGACGACCGGCGAACTCCAGCCATTGCCGGGAATGGGAGTTGCCCAGGCGACGTTTTCCGTCTTGCTCCAGGTGTCTGGCAAGGTCGGGTCATCTGCTGTGCCTAAAGACCCGGAACCACGAAACTGCGGCCATTTGTCTTGAGCGAAAGCACAAGAGAATAAACTCAACGAAAGCAACAACGCGAAGATTGATTTTGTACGCATAGAGTCTCCTGTAGCGAAATGGTTAGTGAAAAATGAAGCGAATATAAATTGTCCTTGCCCCATAATATCTGTTTCATTAGCGGCTCTGCCGCTTTGATGTGCGGATAGGCTCAGCCTTTCCGAGTCCGTTGCCTCCCCACTCTTGCGGCTACGCCGCTCATTTGGGGCGTAGCCCCGAAGAAAAACAGCACAATGGCGCACGGTGAGTCACAGACTCCCCGCACATCAAAGCGGCACAGCCGCACAAACCGAGCCTCGGAATTTGTGTAGATACCAATGACTGCATCACCGGGCGCGCGAACGGCCATCAGGGAACGATGCGAAACTCGCTTCGCGCTCCGCTGCCTGCCTTTGTTAGGCCGCGTCTTTTCATACCTCACATCTTTGCTTCCCCTTCACTTCAATACCGATAGATATGCTTCCCACGGCCCCACCACTTCTTTGT
>JANMSG010000611.1:0-5522 GCA_031389065.1 Acidobacteriota bacterium
CTCAATCCGCTGATCCCGCTCGTCAAGACAATCTTGCGAAGGTCGCGGCGGGCGCGATGCAATCTGGACATCACCGTGCCAATCGGCACATCCAAAATCTGTGCAGTCTCCTTGTAGGAAAACTCTTCGACAACGACTAACCACAACACCGAGCGATGTTCTTCGGACAATTTTTTGGTAGCGTCGAGCAATTCGCGTCCTTCGAGTTGTCGCAACGGATCGAAGGTTACGACATTGCTCAGTTCGTATTGTGTACGGTCTTCGTCCTCAAGAGGCGACTCTGCCAGCTTTGCCTGTTTGCCTTTGCGAAGATTAATCACGTTGAACATAATTCTAAATAACCAGGCGCGGCAGTTTGAGCCTTCATCGAAAGAAGCGAAATATTTCCAGGCGCGAAGGTAAGTCTCCTGCACGATGTCTTCGGCATCTTGCCGCCCGTGCAGCAGTTTGCTTGCAACCCTCATCAAAGCATCCAGATGGGTCATTGCTTCGCGTTCAAACTTTTCGATTTGAAATTCAGATTTCAGCTTTGTCAATGTGTGCCCGCCACCTTTATTATCGCCTCGGTAAGAAATCCCCAATCACTTCGATTCTATTCCTCAAACTCGAATAAAACATTTCTTGAAACAAACAGCAAGGCGCGCATCCAGGTCGTGGCGGTTATGATGTACGACCTTCAGGCACAAGATGCGCACCCTGAAATCAGAGCTGAGACTCTCTCTGCTTCAGCCCTGCATCTTCAACTCTCTATGATTGCACTCAGACTTTCATCATTTCTGTTATTCAATAGCCTCATCCAAGCAAACCACCGATATCGCTTGAGCAGGGATTGCTGCTCTTGATTGCTTCAACTGTAAAATCCAGGGCGCTGTTTTTTTATTCCGACTGCGACGAAAAATTTTCGCGGCGCAATTCGGCTTGGCTGAAATGCGCCTCTTCGATTAGATTACTTGGCTTATTGTGATCAAGGACAAATCAATCATCTGCTTTGCGGGCGAAGACTGGTGGTATCATCATCCGCACTCGAAGAACCACATTATGCGCAGGCTGGCGCGAGCGGGCAATCGCGTCGTCTTCGTCAATTCCATTTCGATGGGCTTGCCTGACATAAAAAGCCCCGATTTTATTGGCAAAATTAAACGCAAGCTCAAAAGTTTCGCCAAGTTCGCGCGTCGCGCAGAGGATGGTATCATCGTCGTCACGCCGCTCATCACGCCTTTTTATTCAAGCCGTTTCGGACGGGCTCTGAATAAATTTCTGCTGGTCGCGCAGTTCAAACTTTTGCGCGTTGCCTTCAATTTGCGAAACCCTGTTTTGTGGATAGCCATACCGACCGCCAGAGAAATCATCGGGCAATTGAACGAGAGCGCTTTGATTTATCAGGTCTCTGACAAATACGACGCCAATCACATGGATCACGCAACCTCCGGCAACATCATTTCCGAGATGCACACAAAGCTTTTGCAAAGCGCGGATTTGATTTATTACTCGGGTCGCAAGCTCTTTGAAGAAGACACTTTGGCAAACCCTGCGATCCGAGACAAAGCGAAGTTACTGGAACAGGCGGTTGACTTCGAGCATTTCGCTTCGGCTACGGCAAAAGAGTGGCAAGATGCCGAAGACATCGCTGGGATTCCGCATCCGCGACTCGGCTATTTCGGCGCCATTGAATCGTGGTTGCTTGACCAGGAGATGATTCGCTACATCAGCACGAAACACCCTGACTGGCATTGGGTATTGTTGGGATTGAAAGCCTCAAAACTAGACATCGAAGAGTTACCAAATGTACATTACCTCGGCTCGAAACCTTATACAGACATGCCGCGTTATGCCGCGAGTTTCGACGTCTGCGTGTTGCCCTGGGTGATTGACAATAAATTCGTCAGTTACGGCAGCGCCATCAAAGTGCGCGAATATCTGGCGACTGGCAAGCCCGTCGTCATCACACCACTTTACGAATATGAGTCTTGGGATGCTATACTGCGCATCTCTCGTGGATACGATCATTTCATCGCGCAGGTTGAAGATGCGCTTTTGTATGATGATGCGAATAAAAAATCGGCGCGACAAGCATCCGTAAAAGAGTCAACCTGGGACGCGCGCACAGAAATGGTCAGCCGCGACATGGAAGCAATCATCAAACAAAAAAATATCGGGTAGGAGGCTTGAAACAGGTCGGCGGCAGTGCTAATAATCAAATCACTATGATGAACACAGTTGATATAAAAGTCAGTTTGCCTTCCAATTTGTCAGAAGATGAAGCGAAATTATTTCTCGCAATCAAACTGTATGAAGTAGGCAAAGTATCACTCGGACAAGCGGCGAAACTTGCGGGCTTTTCCAAACGCGCCTTCATAGAGATGCTCGGTCATTACAATGTGCCTGTTTTTAATTACTCTCCTGATGAATTAAGGCAGGAGCTGGGTTTGTGAAAGAGTCTGTCGTCGCTGACAGCACTTGTTTAATCGGTTTGGAGAGAATCGGCCGTTTAGAGTTGTTGCCAGAATTATTTGAACCAATCTTTGTTCCACCCGAAGTACAAAACGAATTTGGGATCTCTTTGACTTGGCTGAAAGTAGAAAGGCCTTCCGATCAATCGCTCGTAACCACTTTGAAAATGTTGGTTGATGATGGCGAAGCGGAGGCCTTGGCTTTGGCTAAAGAGTTAGGTTTGCGAATCATTTTGGATGACAGACAGGCAAGGGCTGTAGGCAAACGCTTAAGCATTCCCGTAATAGGAACTGTTGGCGTACTGGTTCAGGCGAAATATGCAAGAGTGATTTCTTTGATCAAACCTCTACTCGAAGATTTGGAAAGCAACGGGTTTTATCTCAGTGACGCTTTAAAAGATGAAGCATTGATCCTTGTTGGAGAATAGAAAATAGGTTTTACTTCCTGCACATTTTCTCAGAAAAAAAATTTACGGAGTCATGAAATGAATCGCACAAAAATCTTTTGGGGCATCGCCCTGGTTACTTTATCGGTCTTGATGCTGGAGCTTTCGCTGACCCGCCTGTTTTCAGCAACCATGTATTATCACTTCGCTTTTATGGCGATTTCGCTGGCGCTTTTCGGTTCGGGCGCAAGCGGCGTTTTCATCTACCTCATTCAAAACAAATTGCCGGAAGCAAAGACCAGCCATTGGTTGAGCGTGGCAGCCATGATGTATTCCGTAAGCGTCATCTTTGCGCTCTATATCATCTTCACGAATCCCTTGACACTTGACGATACGGGCGAAAATTATCGTCGTCTGGTGAACGTTTATCTGGCGACTTCGCTGCCTTTCTTCTTTGCAGGATGCGCCATCACGCTTGCCATCACGCGACTTGCAAAGGACATCAGCCGTCTTTATCTTTTCGACCTGGCAGGCGCAGCACTCGGATGTTTGCTCCTCATCCCTGTGTTGAATTCAATAGGCGCAATCAATACAGTGATCGCGGTTTCGGCAATCGCGGCAATCGGCGCAATTTTGTTCAGCGCCTCCTCGGTTGGCAATCGCGCCTCTATGGCTTGCGCCGTCATCTTGACTGTAGGGCTGACTGGTTTAGTCCTTTATAACATCAAGACGGAAGCGATAGACATACGCCAATCGAAAGGTATGGAAGAGACGCAAGTGCTTTTCTCGAAGTGGAATTCATTTTCGCGTATCACGGTTGACGGGGATATGAATCAACATATTCAAATCAAGATAGACGCGGATGCGGCAACCGGCATCGTCCCGGATGGCGGCAATACGGCGCGTCATCAATACCATCGCGGCACCATAGCGGCGCTCGCTTATCACCTAAAGCCCAACGCCAATGTGGCCATCATCGGTCCGGGCGGTGGCTATGACGTATCAGCCGCGCTCGTCTTCGATGCCAGGCACATCACAGCCGTTGAGATTAATCCCATCATTGCGCTTGATGTCATGTCGTCCGAGCCGTTCACCAAATATAACGGTGGAATTTATCAACATCCGAAAGTTCAACTCGAAGTTGATGAAGGGCGCAGCTTCATTCGTCGCTCAGCAGACCGCTACGATGTCTTGCAGGCGACGATGGTTGACACCTGGGCGGCAACGGCGGCTGGGGCGTTTTCCTTGACCGAAAATAATCTCTACACAGTCGAAGCTTTCAAAGATTACGCCACGCATTTGACCGATGATGGGGTGTTTACAATGACCCGGTGGTATTTCGAGCCGCCCGATCAATTGCTCAGACTGATTTCGCTCACTAGAGTAATGATGCAGGATTTGAACATCAGCAATCCGGAACGTCACATTATGCTGTTGCGCGATGTCAGCACAGATTCTGACCGCACGCCTGCGACTTATCTTTTCAAAAAGAGCGAATTCACCGACGATGAAGTGAAAGCCATCGAAGAGGTCGCCAGGACGAATAATTTTCAGTTGTTGTACACCCCGCTTACGCAACCCGATAACGTCTTCACAAAAATGATTCAAGCGCCAAATCCTGCGGATGTTTGGAATGCTTTTGAAACCAATGTCAATCCGACCTATGATAACAATCCGTTTTTCTTCAACTCGATACGTCTGGCGAATCTTCAAGGGGCGCTGACAGGCGTAGGCGAATGGCAAAAGACCAATCTTGGCACTTTCGTTTTGTTCGCCCTCTTTGCCATCACAAGCGTGCTGGTATTGTTGTTCATCATCGGGCCGCTCATCTTTGTGCGCAGCCGGGCAATGACCGGAGAGAAGACGGGAAGAATGTCTTACCTGTTTTATTTCGCCTGTCTTGGCGCAGGATTTATTATTGTCGAAGTGGCGATGATTCAAAAATTTATCTTGTTTTTAGGTCATCCGGTTTACGCGCTTGCTGTCATATTATTTTCTTTGCTCACCTTCAGTGCTTTGGGAAGTTACCTGAGCGGGAGATTGGACGAAACGCGCATCAAAGAGACGCTGGTGAAATTGATCGGCGTACTCGTTGTGATGGTCTTTGCTTATATCTTGTTATTGCCGCCGATTTTCTACGGACTGGTCTGGTTGCCGCATCCCGCGCGCATTGTGATCGCGGTTATTTTAATGGCTCCGCTGGCGCTGGTGATGGGAATGCCTATGCCGATAGGGATAAAGTTACTGTCAAAGAGCGCGCCGCAGATTATCCCCTGGGCTTGGGGCGTAAACGGCGCAACCTCTGTGATGGGTTCCGTGGGCGCTCTGGTGATCGCCATTTTGACGGGCTTCAATCAAGCGTTGATCGTTGGTGCGGCACTCTATGGCTTGGCGCTTTTGTTTTCCAGAAAATTTAGAACGAATGATCAAACGGGAGTTGGAATCGAAGAAGTTTTGCGAGAACCTGTCAGCGCAGAAGCTTGATATTATTTTAACAACTCGCCAAAGAAGTCCCCTTCTTTCAAGTAGGGGATGAATTTGGCATCGCCGCAAGGCGATTATCTACTGAATGAGTATTATCTATTCGGTAGTCAAAAAGGTTATAATAAGCCTATCAAAGCGTATAAATTCAAAATCAAGCCGACAAAGAAAATCGCTCAACAGTTTGAAGCGACGCTTGATATAT
>JANMSG010000450.1:0-13441 GCA_031389065.1 Acidobacteriota bacterium
TCGGGGCGGATAAAATCATCTCGCAGATGCCTGGCGGCTGGGATATGCAAATCGCCGGACTAGGCAGGGCCAACGGTATGCCTGTGACCAAAGTTGACAACAGCAACAGCGCCAATCGCGGCACCATTTATGTGAATTGGATTGACGAACGCAACGGTGACCCGGATGTCTTTTTGATATATTCGCGAGATGGCGGCAAGAGTTGGTCACAACCGGTTCGCGTCAACGATGACAAATTGAAAAACGGCAAAGCGCAATTCTTCACCTGGATGGCTGTTGACCCGATGGACGGTTCAATCAACATTGTCTTTTATGACCGCCGCGATTTGGAAGGCACCAGGACAGGCGTCACACTGGCGCGCAGTGTTGATGGCGGCAAGACTTTCGTGAATCACAAAATCGCTCAGCCACCGTTTGAATGCAACACCAGTATTTTCTTCGGAGACTACAACGGCATAGACGCTTACAACGGTTTGGTGGTGCCGATTTACACCCATTTCGTCAACGCAAAAGAGCTGGCGGTGTCGGTTGCGATGTTTCGATTCAAACCAGGTACGCAACAGCAGGCGAATTAATCGTTGATGAGTTTTCAGCGTGATTTTTTTGTGTTAAAGTCACGTTGATTTTAATCATAAAGACGCATCTGATACATATCATTTAAGCCATCATCGAATACAGGAGACGCTATGGTAGAAGCTACAGAAATAGTAGTGGAAGGGCTGGTCAAATTAGAGCCTATGTCGCATGGTCGCCCGGACCTGAGAAAAAAGAAGCCGAAAATTCTAGCCGTAATATTGGACAACTGCACAGGCTGCGCAGGCTCTCCGGCTTGCGTTGAATACTGCCCGGTTACTGCCTGTATGTTCTGGGTTCCTGATGAAGATTATTATCCCGCCGGTCGCATAGAAGTTGACCCAAATCTTTGCATAGGCTGCAAGCTCTGCACCAGCAAAGGTCCAGACGGCACCTTCCTTGAAGGCTGCCCCTGGGATGCCATCGCCATGATGGACACCACGGAATGGGAAAGCCGCACAGGCGTTACGCTCAATCCATAGTTCGATTGCTTCGCTTGTTTGCCGAAATGCAATTTGTTTGAGACAGTTTTAAGACAGCATTTTTACGTTTGACGCGCATGGAAACGGAAACATTTAAAGTTGAGTTTGACGAAAAACTTTGGTTTTTGATGGATGGACATTGTGAAGGCAAACATTTCCTGCTCGGCAATGCACATACGTTCGTCGGTAGAATTCTGGCTTGGTGTCCGACAAAAGAACGTAGCTTTTTCGTGTCAACATCTGAAATCGAAGAATGTTCACTTGTAACCCGTTATTGGGTAAAAGGTTTTCTTTGTGGAAACGAGCCGCAACCGCCAAGAGATGAGAACCAAGATTTACTTGCGCCTGATAGCAAAGAATACCAAGACTGGCTGAAAGCGACGAAACTTTTTGCTGAAACAGGTTATTGGAACGAAACTCAAAGAAATTGCGAAGCCTGTGGCGAAGCATTGTTACCTTCGCAGTTTGCGTATCATCAAGAATGCAAACAATAATTCTTATGAAAGGCGCAATCGAACAATTCAATGGACGTGAGGCAAAAACAGCGACTCTCTTAAAACGGTTCTCTTAACCCGCAGCTTGTGTGTTGCCGGTTTTTGCCCACGTCATCTCAAGCGTTAGGTAAATAAGTTTGCGCAATAAAAGAGTGTGAGTGAATATGAAGACACCTCAGTTGTACCGAACGAGGGATAAGCACCCAAGCGTGAATTTTACGGCATAGAACTTTACAGATTGGTTCACAAATAAATATTTCCAAAAATTAAGGAGAGGCTCATGAATAACGCTCAGAGTCAAAAAACAACAGGTAAGACTCTGGTTCTCGTGGTACTTGTTGCCATCGTTACTGGCGTCGTCGTCACTCTTCTCCAGCGATGGCTGTGGGGCAACGCAAGCATTGCTGTGACAGGCGGTGTGGTCGGCGCCGTCACGGGTGCTTTGGCTATCAGCGCTATGAGAAAAAAACCCTGAGTCGTACGTCACGACTTGAGCTATCAATGGGCCAAGCCAACGAAATAATCATTTTGCGTTGTGCGAGCCTATCGCTTCTAAAATCTCAGTCGAGAAATTTAATTTGCATTAACCGGGATACCAGACAACGCGTGGGTCATCGTCAGAGCGTCTATATTCCCATGCCGAATCAATCATCTTCTTCAGATCGTATTCAGGTCGCCAGCCCAAGAGAAATTTAGCTTTCGTGTTATCTAACCACGTGGAGTGATACGGTGTGCGAATGCCTACAGACGGCAAGCCACGGGTTTGGCTCAGATGCTCGGCCACTTCTGCATAATTAACAGGCTCGTCCATACAAATATTGAATAGTTGTTGCCTGGCGCGAGGGTGATTAATGGCAAGCATTACCGCGCTGACTAAATCTTCGATATGGACGAAGTTGCGTTTTACCGGCTGACCATCAGGGTCAAGCATAATGGGAATGGTTTGCGTCCGCTGATATTCTTCCGCCTGATCAAGGGCGATCAGATCACGCCATCTCGGACCGCCAAAGACATCCTCGCCAAACGAAAGCTGAGATTTAAAATCGTCTTTCTCCATGATCCAGGGGGCGCGCAGGCAGCACCCATTGAGGTCATATTGAATGTAGTATTGCTCCAGCATTACTTCTTCAAGAACTTTTGAGAGCGCATAGCAACCCGGATATGCCGTGTGTTTCTGTTCTTCGGTTATGGGCAGGAGATGAGGATAGAAAAAGTGACCCACTGAACAATCGCCACCAATCATTATAAACTGGCGAAATGTCTGACTGGCGCGACAGGTTTCCAGCAACCAAAACAAGCCTTTCACTGCCACGTCCATGATTTGATTCGGCGTTTCTTTGCAAGTTCCCAGGTGCAGGACATGAGTTGCACCCTGCAAAGCTTTTTCAACGGTTTCAAGGTTCTCCAGAGAGCCTCGAAGAATCTCTATGCGTTCGTGAGAATCTATCATTCGATTGTGACACAAAGCCCGGACTGTGAATGACGCAAAGCGTGGCTCTGCCAGAAAGCGTTTGATGAATGTGCGACCAACTTTGCCGCTGGCACCTGTAACGAGAATCAAAGATGGATGAGAAGAGGTCTGCATATTGTTAAATATCAAGCAATAGTTTTTTTTGTAGATCATTAAGGTAAAGCACGGGCTGCCCTTGGCTTTGCCTTTTACCTTTTTACTTTTGCCTTATCCCTGGGCTCTTTTGAACTGAATTATTTTGTGTTGCGCGAGCGTATCGCTTCGAGTGTTGATACGGCTTGTTTTTGCACCGCGTCAGACATCCCTGAAACCTGCCCTGTATAACGCTGAATATGCGGAATGTCTTCGGTCTGACCAACGATGAAAAGCGCTTTCAAGGCTTCGCGCACCTGTTCGACTGAGGCTGCAAGAATCATAACTTTGTCACCAGCTTTCACAGTTGATTTGTCAGGCACTACGAACATTTCAATACGTCCAGCTTCAGGCGAGCGAATCTCTGATATTTGCCCATCCGAATTTTTAATTCGAGCGAGCGGAGAGTTCCCGGCAACAGCGCGACCTTCTTCTGAAATGATGAACTCAATTGTGCCGTCGCTTTCGGCCTTCAAGATCGTTGGTTCGAGCATCGCAAGGAGTTCCATTCTGCTGGTTGCATCTTTGAAACGGACGAGTTGCACAGCGGCGTTGTGTCGCACTCCGGCATGGGAGTCTTTTATCAAGGGGAGCAATGCCGCATGAAACGCTTCCGAAGTGTTGTCTTGTCCCATTGTCCAGGCGGCTATCTTTCGCACTTCCGGGCTTTCATTGTGCGAAGCGTTGACGACCAACGGATACCAACGCAGCATTGATTTATCGCCTTCTATGATTTTATTACCGATGAAAGAGAGCGCGTGTTGAACGTCGCGGGGCTTGGCGTTGGCGCTCAGGTATTGTTCGATTTTGTCGTCTGAAAGCGGACGACCAAACCACGAACCGTACCAGGAGAAGAATGGAATCAGTACGAACAACAAAACGACAAACAGTATCGCCCATGGATATTTTCGATTAGGGAACAACGGTTTCGGCGGCACAGGCGTTTCGTCTTGTGATGGAGAGGGCTGTTCGTCTTGAAGCTTATTATCTTCTTTCACTTTGAATTTTCTCCAAGTAGTATCCTACTAACATTTTCTCGGTTTTTAGCCCGCGTATGCGGGCGACAGCATAAAGCCCCGTTCGTCAGAGGGAAACATTCAAGGCAGGTTTTCCTTAGCCCGCGAAGCGGGTGATAGCCAATCATCTATCACCCGCTTCGCGGGCTAGAATGTTTTGAGGCGCTCAGTTCCCAGCGTTTCGCTTTGCTTCACACTGGGCTTTATGCTGTCACCCGCTTCGCGGGTTCTGCGATTTCTTATCCGCATTTTCAATCAGGTAACTCGAAATCAGGATACTACTTATCCTCTGCTTGAATTGCGCAGTCACTTCATTTCCGATTCGATTCTAAGAGGCTGTGTGAAGACGGTCAAGCAATCGCAAAGGGTTTTCACTTTGCCTGATGCTCATAAACCTTTTTAGTTTTGTTATCGCGAATTGTGCAGGCTCTGTTTGTGAAAGCTTCAAGAAACAGTTCTTCGTTTGCCGCAAGAGCTTTGCGAAATGCCGAGGTGGTTATTGAATTCGTCGCCCGTACCGCGGCAAAAGTCAATCCCGCGTAAGCTGTGAGCGTCGCAGCCGTTGGCATCTGATTGAATAAAAAATCAAGGAATATGATGAGCGAAGCTACGCCTGCAAGGGTCACCCACATCTTGAAAGGCGCGTCGAGGTGCGAGACGTAAAACGCCAGCGCTTGAATCGGCAGAGCCAAAAACAACCAGTAATTGCCGACCGCGAAAGCGACGACGATGGATGCGAGGGCCGCCAGAATTAATAAAATCGAAAGCGCGTGAATCATCAATTTATTTAACTGATTGTTGTTAGTCGCAGACCATTCGGCGGCAACCAGCGGCTCAACGCCAATCGTGAATTTCTTTTCCGCTACGGCGCGCTGTAACTCCGCATAATTTTTACACGGCAAATTTTTCATCGCAGAAGTAAAGTTGCGAGGTTTCCCATTCGCACTTGTTTTTAGATCTATTGCGGCGCTCTTTGTCATTGCAAAATATTATCTTGATGGAAACCAGTGATAAAGCATGAAATAAACAATCACGCCAGTGACAGAAACATAAAGCCAAATCGGGAACGTCCAGCGCGCTACTTTCCTGTGCTTTTCAAATTCACCGCGAAAGGCGCGAATGACCGTTATGAAAATAAATGGAAGCATCACAACCGCGAGGATGATATGAGGCACCAAAATAAAAAAGTACAGGGTTCGCGCCCATTCAGGTCCTATAAATTTTGTATCTCCTACGATGTAGTGATAGATCAAATAACAAGCAAGGAAAAGTGTTGAAGTGACGAGCGCACAAACCATGCAGGCGCGATGAGCCTTGATATTTTTCCGGCGAATCATAACATAACCGGCGATTAAAAAGAGTCCGCTCGTGGCGTTGAGAATGGCGTTGAGAGTTGGGAAAAAATGTAATGACATATTAAATAGTATAGAGCCTGTGAAGCGTCAGGCAATGAATCGGTTCAAGATGATTCGCAATAGAGTTGCTGGAAAGGTGATTTGCGGGTTGGCTCAGAAAACGCAGATTTATTCTCCGTTTTGTTTATTGCGAAATCGATAAATCAAACCGAATATGCCGAGGAACATCACCACAGGCGGGAGGAACAAAACTAAAATTGCGGCATTCATACCTCGCGCCGCTGCCGGTGCGTTCTCAGAATTTTCCAGCGTCTGTTTGCACATCGCGCATTGCGCAAAGGTCGGCTCAAAGACCAAGAGAAGTATTGCCACGACGGCTATTAAAATGAAAATTGAACGTCGCATAACTACCAACAAACTTCGGGGCAAACCCGTTGGATTTGCCTCCATAATATGTAATTTTGTCGCCCCCACAAAGCGGCACAGTCGCACGCCAAAAATATACTATTGTTCCGTTGAGACGGCTTGCGGAACCCCTGAAGTCACGCCTCGGTTTTCACGCAATCTCTTGCCGTCCGGGAATAGGACTGCAAACAGGCATAACAGAACAATCGTAATCGGAACGACTGTATAGATAAAAGTCTTGCGCTCGAACTTCATGTGCATAAAGTAGGCGACGATGAGCCCGACCTTCACAAGCGAAAGACCGATCAAAAGCAAAAGCATCGGAATTGGATCCAGTTGAATGTAACCAAAACCAATTTCAATCGCAGTGATCACAAGCAACGCGATCCAGACGATGATGTTTTCGCGGTTACTGCCACCATGCGCTTCACCATGCACTTCATCATGAGCGTGTTCAGCTACCGGCTCGGCATCATACGGTTGAAAGATCTTTCCATTTCGATACGCCCACAGTAAAGGATTGACGGCAAATAAAACCGCCAATAGCAAACAGAGTAAAATTAAAAACAGGTCATCGGTTCCGGCTCTCAATAAATCTTTAGCCGTGTACGCTGCAACGGCTAACGCACCTAACGCCATCAGGATTAAAATGCCGTTTAAGTATTTCTGCTCTTTCTCTTTCGATTGTTCCATCACTTGCCCCTTTTGAGTTTCTGGGTTCCGACTGATATTTTCAAGACCTGAGATCTAAAATTTAATGTCTACCCGAAAAATCAATAGACATCAAATAGATCAACGGGAACACAAACATCCAAACCAAATCAACAAAGTGCCAGTACAAGCCGCTGGTTTCCACATCTTCGGCAGAGGTTTTACGGATTCGCACAGCGATGAGGCCTAAATACAAAACGCCCGTGAAGACGTGGAACATGTGCAAACCTGTTATGGCATAGAATGTAGAGCCAAACAGAATGGATGCATCAGGCCAGTCCTCCAGCCATTTTGCCGACAACCCGTTGATATACAAACCTTCATCATGCATCAAGTGCATCCACTCCATCGAGTGAAGCACCAGAAACATTGTGCCAAAGAACATGGTCGCAAAAATCCAGTAACGCGCCTTCTTCTTCAGTCCTGCTTTTGCCGCAGCAACCGCAAAGACCATCGTCAAGCTGCTTGAGAGCAAGACCAGCGTCATCACCGATGAAAAGATGATGCTGGGTTTGAATGGAAATGGTGTAGGCCACTGATCACTTGAAAACCGAGCATAGCTGTAGGCAATCAACATGGCGGCAAATGTCAGCGTATCAGACATGATGAATAGCCACATACCGAGTTTTCTGTGACCGATGCGATACGGGAAAGACCCGCCGCTCCATTCATCGGCTAGAGTTGCCGTTTTTGACTCCAAGGTTAAGGTTTCTGCCTCTGCCATCTATTCACCTCCGAAAATTTGCAAGTTCACTAAAAGAAGAAAAGCAAAACAAATAAGTAGATCCAAAGCCCATCCATAAAGTGCCAGTACAACGAAGTAATTTCGACTGTCAGGCGTTTCTTTACGCCGATTCGCAGACGCAACGCCGACATCATCACATAAGACAAAACCAGTATGCCGCCGAGCAAATGCAGAGCGTGCAACGCCGTCAGCACATAGAAGAAAGCGCTATGCGGATTGCCCTGCAAATAGATCCCTTGAGAAGCGAGTTGACGCCAGGCAAAGACTTGTCCGATAAGAAAAACGAAGCCCAGCACCGTTGTGATCGAAATCCAGCGTTTGAATTTCTCATACTGGTTCTGTTTCAAAGCGCGGCGGGCGATCTCAATGCTTATACTGCTTAGCAAAATCACCGCCGTAGTTATCCACAACGACAAGGGAATTTCAAGCGGCTGCCAATCCGGCGCAGCAGTATTCAGGTTAGGGGGGTATTGGCGCAAAATGTAAGCGCTGGTCAAGGCGAAAAAGAGCATCGCGATGCTGGCAAGCCCCAACCACATCCCTATGCGATATTTTGAAGGCTCAATTGCATCTTCACTCGAATATCCCGGAGGCCAATCCTGATGGTTCGGGTCTTGAGGACCTTGCGGGCCTCCATCGCCACCGGAACTAGCGCCGCCGCCTGCGCCCAAGCCAGGCTTTACATCTATTTGAGCCGTTGTAATTGTTGTTTCCATACTTCAATACTACAATTTTGGATTTTAGATTTTGGATTTTAGATTCTTGTTTCAAAACATTTATCAAATTTTAGAATTCTGTTTTAACGAAGAATTTATTATCTTCGCAATCCAAAATCTAAAATCCAAAATCACTTAATGTATTTCCCCTTTAATAGGCACAGGGTCTGTCTGCATAACGTAATCTTTCTCTGCGCCCGGCACACCGAATTCATAAGGACCGTGATGAACTACCGGTTCAACGCCTGCGAAATTGTCGTGCGGCGGTGGCGAGGGAATCTCCCATTCCAGCGTCGTCGCTTCCCAGGGGTTGTCTCCCGCTTTCTTGCCCTTTGCCATACTCCAGAATAGATTGACAAAAAATATTAGCTGCGCCGCTATGGTAATGAAGGTAATATAGGTTACGAACCTGTGCAGAGGCATCACGCTCTCTAGATAATTTAACTCGGCGTGCGTATTGTAACGACGCGGCGCACCTACCAATCCCATCACGTGGAACGGAATGAAGATAGCGTTGACTCCTATGAAGGTGATGAAGAAATGGAGTTTGCCCATTGATTCATTCATCATTCGTCCAAACATCTTGGGGAACCAGAAGTAGGTTCCTGTGAAGATGCCGAAGATCGCTGCGACGCCCATAATCAAATGAAAATGCCCGACCGGAAAATAGGTATCGTGCAGCGGAATATCAATTGAAGTCTGACCTAAGAAAAGCCCTGTGATGCCGCCTGAAACAAATAGCGACACAAAACCTAAAGAAAAGAGCATAGGCGTGGTAAAGCGTATCTGACTGTTCCACAAGGTGCCTAACCAGTTGAAGGTTTTGATCGCCGACGGAACACCAATCGTCAAGGTGATGAGCGAGAAAGCGATGGCTGTGCTCGGGTTCATACCGCTCATAAACATATGGTGTCCCCAGACAAAGAAGCCCAACAAACCGATCGCAAATATTGCATAGACCATCGCTTTATAGCCGAAGACAGGCTTGCGCGCAAAGGTCGAAAGCACGTGCGAAGTCAAGCCCATACCGGGCAGGATGGCTATATAAACTTCCGGGTGACCGAAGAACCAGAACAAATGTTGCCATAAAATCGGCGAGCCGCCCTGTTGTCCCGTGTCCAAAAGTTTGCCGTTAAGATATGTGCCTGTCGGTATGAAAAAGCTTGTGCCTGCCAGTTGATCCAGCAGCAACAACACGCCCGCCGCCATCAACACAGGAAATGAGAGAAGCGACAATACAGCTGTCGTAAACCAGGCCCAACAAGTCAGCGGCAGCCTCATCAGAGACATCCCTTTGACGCGCATATTCAACATGGTAGTGATGAAATTCAAAGCGCCCAAAAGCGAAGCGATGCAGAATAAGCCTATGCTGGCGACCCATAGCACAACGCCTACGCCTTGACCGGGACCAGCGATCTCGCCAAGCGCACTCAAAGGGGCGTAACCTGTCCAACCACCGATGGGTCCAAGCGTCGTTGCTGAACAAAAGAGCGCCGCAACCATCACCGCAAGCGCCACAAAAGTAACCCAAAACGACAGCAGATTCAAAAGCGGAAAAGCCATATCGGCGGCACCGATTTGAATCGGCAAAAAGTAATTTCCGAATCCACCTTGAGGCGCAGTCGTTAAGACGAAAAAGACCATGATGGTGCCGTGCATGGTCACCAGCGACAGATACATTTCCGGCGTAATGGTGCCGTCCTTTGCCGCTTCAGGAAAAAGGGTGGTCAAGAAGCCAAACTTTTGACCGGGCCAGGCAAGTTGCAAGCGCATCAGTACAGACAACGCCATACCGACAATCACCGAGAATAAAGCCAGAAAGAAATACTGTATGCCTATGATTTTATGATCCATGCTAAAGACATATTTTCTAATCCAGCCGGTTGGCGCTTCGTGGCGGTGAACTTCGCCATGTGGTGGGTGCATCACTTCTGCCATCGTCATCCCTCCTAATCTATACGTGGACTGCTGCCGATGATAATTAAAAATAAAAAGGTATTGCTAAAACTTACAAAAATCGAAAACCCATCACGATGAATTCTCATTGTTTTGGGAGTTCGTAGGTTTGCATCAACTCGCCGACTCGCGCTTTGAATTTGTCTTCGCTCATTTCCGCCAATGTGTTGTACTCGTCTTGCGGCAAAACCAACATAAAAGTCTTCATGTTGTAATGCAGAGAGCCACACAATTCCGCGCAAGCGATTTCATATTTGCCAGTTTTTATTGCCGTAAAGTGCATCCCAACATTCATTCCAGGCACCGCGTCCTGCTTGATGCGAAGCGCCGGAATGAATAAATCGTGAATCACATCTTTCGAGCGTAGCTTGATAGAAACCGGTCGCTTTTCAGGAATGATCAGGGTTGACATTTGAATGTCATCTTTGCCGCTTTCATCATCCGGGTCTATGCCTACAAAGTTCAACGATCCGTCGTTGATAAATTTCGCGTCGGTTTTGCCCAGCGTGCCGTCTTTGCCTGGATAGTGAAAATTCCATTGAAACTGTTGAGCGACGACATTAATCGTCACAGCGCCTGGAGCCGCTTCTAAAATTTGCAGGTTGTACCAGACAATCTGCCCCATGACGGCAAGAACGACGAAGATAACGGCGGTGACTACGGTCCAAATCGCTTCGAGCTTGTTGTTGCCATGCGAATAGAGGGCTCGTTCGTTGCCTTTTCTGCCAAATTTTACAATCGCGTAAGCGAGAGCTAATTGCGACGCAACGAAGGCAAAAGCAACTACCCACGCAGTTCGTATGAACTGACTGTCAATCGCTGGACCGTGTTCCGATATCGAATCGGGAAACCACCAATGCCCGCTGACAAACATCCATACGGATGCGATTGCGATAATCACAATCGCTAATGCTAAAATTCTGCCCATAGTCACCTCAAGAATCAGATGTCAGATGCTAGATGTCAGAAGTTAGAACTAGAGGTCATACCTACAACTAACATCCAGTATCTGACATCTGGCATCTATGAGTTAAGAACCATCAATGCAAAAAGAAGCGGCAAGTACAAAACCGAAGCTAATAACAAGCGACGCGCTTGCCAGGTAGTCCGCAAAGTTGCCGCGCGAATACTGAAATACAAAAAGCCCAACCCTAAAACAATCGCACCTGAAAAATAGAGCCAGCCCGCAATATGAACCAAGGTCGGCATCAAGCTGACAGGCAACAACATCAATGTGTACAGGACGATTTGTTGGCTGGTAATGCGTCCTTCGGGTTCGACAACCGGCAACATCTTTATCCCCGCTCGCGCATAATCATCGCGATACATCCAGGCAATCGCCAAAAAGTGGGGGAACTGCCAGATGAACAAAATCGCAAACAGCACCCAGCCTTCTACGCTTAAACTGCCGCGCTCGGCAGCCCACCCAACTAATGGCGGCATCGCTCCTGGAAAAGCGCCCAGAACCGTCGAAAGCGTTGTCCTCGTTTTCAGCGGCGTATAAAGCAACAGGTAGCTCGCCGCAGTTATGACCCCTAACAAAGCTGTGAGAGCATTCGTAAAAATCATCAAATAAATCAGCGAGCCGATGGTTAATGTCGCGCCAAAGCCGATGGCCTGCATTGCCGTTAATCTTGCGGTAGGTAGAGGGCGGTCTTGCGTGCGCAGCATCAAAGCGTCAAGGTCGCGTTCCATCCACTGGTTGATTGTCGAGATTCCTGAAGATAGAAAGCCGATTCCAACGATCAAATGAAATAACTTCAGCCCATCAATTCCCTGCACAGCTGCTAAGCAAAACCCTGCTATCGTGGTCAGCACAACCATAAGAGTTATGCGCGGCTTGGTTAACTCATAATAGGCTCGGAGCGTTGCAGAGGCGCTGATCGGTTCTCGCTCGGCAGTGAGCAATTCACCAGGGGCTACTCGTTCGATTGTTTCCATATTTATACCGTAGCCCTTCTCGAAGCTGTTAAATCCTTTGAAGTTCCAGACCCGGATTGAACTCTCAAGCCTTGTGGCGCGAGCGCGCGATAACAACGCAAAGTCAAAACCACCATCGCCGCCAGGGTCAACGCGCCGACAACAACATGCGAAGCGGTCAGCGAAATCATCGGCTCAAGCGGTTGCGGGTCGCCTTTTGCCGCAAGCCGCGCAAGATACGCGCCTATGCCTAAACCTGCTTGAACGATCACCAATAACAACACGCTCACGGCAGGTCTTCGCAGGTAAGAATCCCTGTGGCGAATCAACACAGCGCTTGCGACCCAGATAATCAACGCCATCACCAGAACCGCGCCGATGATGTGCGGAATAATACCCCAGGCTCCGTGTCGAAAGCCCGCGCCTAAGACCAACTGAACCAACAATGCACCAATTGTCACAGGCGTGAGCGTTCGCAAGAATGGACTGCCATCATCTTCCTTCAAATCGCGTTTCGCAAACCAACCGCGCGAGGTGAAAACGGCGATTGCGACAATCAAAGCAAAGAAACTTTGAGCGATCAGCGCGTGCGGCACGGCGATTTCCGGCTTGTATTCAGGAAACAAAACGCGCACGCCACCGATTCCGGCTTGCGCGACAACGCCTAGGAAAGCGATCAACGCAAGACGCTTCATCCACTTTCTGTCTTCGGCAAACCAGGTGCAAAGAGCGAGAATGAAGGTTGTAAAACCTACCACTCCGGCGATGAACCGATGCGAATATTCGTATCGCACATTGGCGATAAAATTGTCCGAAGGAATCAGCCAGCGTCCGAACGACAAGGGCCAATCGGGAACCGAATCACCTGCTTCGTTGCTGGTCACAAGGGCACCTGCAACAAGCAGAATAATAATTAAAAATGCGAGAAAAATTGCAAACCAATGAAGCCAAAGCACAGGCTTTGGCGCTACTTCTATTTGATTCTTCAAAACTACTTTTACCTCTTTTCGTCATATTGAGTGATGCGTCACTCAATATGATAACGAGCAGAGCGTTCCTCTCCGAACGCTCTCATAAAAATCTCTAGGGCAATATCAGCGCCGGTTCGACCGATAGTGAAGACGGAATAAAGGCAACCTTCGGCGAGTATGAGAAATCCTGCGTCTTCGCCTCTTTCGCAGCGACAGTTATTTTCTGCGACTTCTGACCGAGCGTTTCGTGAAATGCGACGACGGTGTAATCACCGGGCGGCAAATCCTTAATCGTGTATGAACCCTCTTTGGTACTCACCGAATAAAACGGATGCGACAGTACACCTACGTGAGCCAACATCCAGGGGTGCTGATTGCACTTCACAGGGATGAGCGTTTCAGGCTTGAGGAATTTCTTTTCGATAGGTGCGCCGTTTTGGGTTTGCACCTGATTCCATTCCGCATTCTTCTTTGGTGAAGGGTGAACATTGTGC
>JANMSG010000486.1:0-2604 GCA_031389065.1 Acidobacteriota bacterium
AAAAAAGCCCGTTCCCACCAATAAAAATTGATGAATGATAAAGCTTTATTTCACTCTCTGTTTCTGGCAAAGGTGCAAAATCGAATACAGATTAAATCAGTATGAGGTTACAAATCTCAAAATGATTCAAGCGAACTCTGCAAGCTCTGACCAGCGCTCCACGTCGCGTTCCAGTTTTTCGTTAAGCAATTGCAACTGGGCGTAGAGCTTCTGCACTAAAGCCGAATCACTGGCGTTTGCCGCAAGCTCTGATTCGATTTCAGTTTTGCGCCCTTCACCCTTCTCTATCTCCAATTCGAGGGTTTCCAATTCGCGCCGTTCTTTGAATGAAAGTTTGCGCGGCGCGTTTCCATCTTTTGGCGAAGCCATTGGCTTTGAAACTTTCGCTACCACTTGTTTTGCGGCTTGGCTCGCTTGGTTCGCCTCGCGCTCGCGAACCTCCAGATAGGCGCTGTAATTGCCCGGATATTGACGCACCCGCCCTTCGCCTTCGAAGCGAAAAATATGCTCAACCGTGCGGTCTAAAAAATATCTGTCGTGGCTGACAACGAGCAAACATCCTGCGAAGGTTTCGAGGTATTCTTCTAGCGTCACAAGCGTTTGTATATCCAAATCATTGGTCGGCTCATCGAGCAACAAGACATTCGGCGCGCTCATCAAGACGCGCAGCAGATACAGACGCCTGCGCTCGCCGCCAGACAAAAGCCCTATGCGGTCGTATTGCGCGGCGGGTGGAAATAAGAATTTTTCAAGCATCTGTCCAGCGTTTATAAAACTGCCATCAGCAGTTTCGATTTTTTCTGCGCCTTCACGTATGTAATCAAGGACGCGCTGTTCGTCGTTTAACTCGCGGTTCTCTTGATCGTAATAACCCAGCACGATGGTTTGCCCGATGTCAACGCTTCCCGCGTCGGGTTGTACGCGCCGCGCGACGATGTCTAGCAGGGTAGTCTTGCCTGAACCGTTCGCCCCTGTGATGCCTATGCGGTCGCCGCGTTTGAAGGTGTAGCTGAAATCTTTGAGCAAAACGCTTCCGTCATAAGCTTTTGAAATGTCTTGAAGTTCAAGAATTTTTTTGCCCAGACGCGAAGAAGCTACGGAAATATCAAGCGCCGTTTTCGCTTTCTCTTTCGGCTGCGCCATCAAATCTTCGGCTCGATCAACTCTGGCTTTCTGTTTTGTGGTTCGCGCCTTTGCGCCGCGCCTGAGCCAGACGAGTTCACGGCGAATCATCGCATCGCGCTTGATCCCCTGGGCTTCGCGCCGCGCTTCCTGTTCCTCTTTCTTCTCAAGATAGTAGGCATAATTCCCTGCGAAACTCTGTACAATGCCTCTGTCTATCTCAAAGATGCGCGTGGTGACTCTGTCGAGAAAATATCTGTCGTGGGTGACCAGAAGCAAAGCGCCCGTGTAGCGTGCAAGGTAAGATTCCAGCCAGGTAATCGTATCGGCATCCAGATGATTTGTGGGCTCGTCGAGGATTAATAAATCCGGGCGCGACACCAGAGCGTGAGCCAGAGCGACGCGCTTTCTCTGTCCGCCTGACAGTTCGCCCATCCTGGCGGTGACGTCCGTGATGCCCAGTTGCGTCAAAACATTCTTGGCGTTGGTTTCAATCTCCCAGCCTCCCGCGTCTTCCAATTTGTGCGCCAGTTCAGCCGTTTTGCTCAAGAGCTTTTCATTGGTCGCGTCGGTTAGCGAAAGTTCATGACAAGCCATTTCGTATTCACGCAGCAGTCGCATGGTTTCGTTGTTGGCCGCAAAAACCGTATCTAAAACCGTATCGTCTTTGTTGAAGGTGGGATTTTGCGGCAAGTAGGCAATCACTGTTTCGCTGGCGATGACGATGCGCCCAGTGTCTGCCTGCTCTACGCCTGCGATGATGCGCAGCAGAGTTGTCTTGCCCGAACCATTGGCGCCAATTACGCCTATTTTGTCTGCGTCATCAAGTCCCAGCGTCACGCCTGCAAAGAGCGGCTTGAGTCCGTAATTTTTGCTGATATCTTCCAGAGAGAGAATATTCATTTTAAGAGCAGAATTCTGACGATTCGCGCTTTGACGATTCGCTTGATGGTTCGACCTTTGTCTGAGCGAGCAATTTTTCCATATGCCCACGCGCATTCCAGGCACCGGTTCGCGTGGCGACTTCGAGGCCTTCGGTCCAGACGCGCCGCGCTTCGTCTGCATTGCCTTGATTGAGCAAAGCGGAGCCTAACATTTGATAAGCCGCCGTGTAATCGCCGTTGCAACGAATAACATTTTGCAAAGCGTCTGTGGCTTCGCCCCAGCTTTCCAGCTTGATATATTCGCTTGCCAAGCCGTACCAGATCATCGCCTCGTCAGGCTGTTCTTCAAGTAAGCCCTTAAAAGCATCAATCCTTGATTGTGACATCTCTGCTCCTTTTAATAATTTATTGTTGTGAAATGAGAAGCGCTCCTGCGTTTCCCAACTCCACTCCGATTCGTCCGCTTGGTTCCGCCTTCATGCGTCGAATTGAATTGCTAATCATACACTCTCAATAGCCTACAGCGTAAAGTCTCCAGAGGAGTCTTGCTCTAGATGGACGGCACACCAAGAGATGGAAGGGTTGCAGGCCCCAGTCA
>JANMSG010000623.1:0-5139 GCA_031389065.1 Acidobacteriota bacterium
GAGATGTAGGCGATTTTGCTACTGTCGGGCGACCACGAATAATTTTTTGTATAAGAAGGATTATAAGGAACAAGAGTAAAACCTCCTAACCCGATACCTCCTTCGGTTAATCGCTTTTCTTCACCGCCTGTGGATTTGACGATATAGATGTTAGGCAAATTTTTTTCTTCACGCAGGAAAGCGAGATGATTTCCATCGGGCGACCATTGTGCTTGACCTGCTGATAAGGAAATCTGCACCGACTGACTTTCCCGCGATAGCGCTTTCGTTAATAGGAGACATTTTTCAGGGGCTATTTGAAAGTTTGATCCTCTCATCGCTTGGAAAGCTATGGTTTCTCCATCAGGCGAAAAATCAGGCCAAAATTCAACGCCGATGTCCGAGGTTATTTGAATATCTTCACCGGAAGCCAGATTGACTTTCCATAAATCTGATTCATCCTTATTGCCGCGATAAAGTATTTTGCTTCCATCGCGAGATATATCAGCAATATCTCCGGCTTCATTGACTGAGGGTAGGGAAACCGATTCATTACTATCAAAATCGAACAGCCTTAATTCATTTACGCCTTCTTGCGAAGACATATAAATCAGACTTTTTCCGTCCGAACTCCAGACCGGAGTTTTTTCTATTGCCGGGTCGTTCGTAACTTGGACAGGCGCGCCACCTTTGGTTGGGATTTTCCATATATCATATTGCTCATTTTTTCTTTCAACATAGGCGATCCATTCTTTATCCAGCGAAAGGCTGAAGTCACGTATCACTGATTTATCAGGAGCAAAGTTTGTTAATTGTGTTGCCTCTTTCGAGTCCAGATCAAGAGCGAAGACATTGCTGTCCCAATGATAATAGATGGTCTTTCCATCTTCTGACCAAAGCTGTAATCTCGGTTTGGTCTGTGTTCCTATTGGAGTATAAGGAGTTAAATATTTTACAAGTGTTGCGGGACCACCAACATGATGAACTTTCCAAAGTCCCAGTTGATTTCCTCTATTAGACAGGAACGCGATTTCGTGACCTTTAGCAGACCAAATCGGATTCCAGTTTTCGCCTTCTTCTTTGGTTAATTGTAAAGAATAGTGGTTGTCTATGGTCTTTACCCAGATATTTTCGTACCGATTCCTGGTTTCCAGAGAAAAGGCTATCATGCTCGCGTCAGGCGAAAACTTGCCAGTTGTAACGGCGGTATTTTCTCCGTCATTTTTTATACCGACAATCTGATTCTGCTTTAATGTGAAATTCCGGTTGTTCTTCGGCGTGTTAAAAAGTTTTGGATTCGAGCGCCAGGTCACCACAGCAGCCAACATCAAAGTAATTACCGCGCCTGCTATCAAAACGCTTCTGCGTGTCTGCCAAGGTTTTTGAGTTGCCGGCGCTGCCTGTAAAGCGGCTGGGCTCTGCGCCGCCGCAAGGCTCTCTTGCGGCGAAGCCGTTACCACCGTTGCATCGGCGATGGCTTTGGGCTGTTGCTCAATGGTGATTTTTGAACGGGTACGCCTTTCGACAATGAGGGCTTCGTCCTCGTCTATCTCCTCGACGGTTGCGGCAAAGCGATAGCCTCGTCTTGGCAGAGTCTCTATATAGGGAGTTCCGTCTTGCGTCTCGCCCAGAATCTTCCTCAGTGTGGAAATGTTCTGCTGAAGGTTATTTTCTTCCACCACCGTTTCGGCCCAGACCTTCTCCATCAGGGTGTCTTTTGTAAGCACATTACCTTTGCCTTGAACCAGCACCAGTAAGGTGTCAAAGACCTTTGGTTTTAGCGGAACCGGTTTGTCCTCTTTCAGTAAAAGCTGATTTTGAGTATCGATAGAGAACGGGCCGAATTTATATAAAAGCTTCATAATCAACACCTTTACGTGCGTTCAGAAATTATTCAGAAAAAAAATAGATTTTACTAAGTACATTTGTCTGGGACTTAGTACATCCTTCTGACACGCACTAAGGCCAGTCGTACTAGCTAGCGAATAGGACCCGAAGTGGGTCAAAGCGTATCACAAAGACTGGCCTTAGTAAACTTTTTAGGAGATAAAAGTGAACACAGATACAAGAACAGAAATTACTGTAGAAACGCATGAGGTGATCGTCATACGTCACCGCAGTCGCTTCCCCAAGCCTTTCTGCGCCAAGTGCGGTTCGCAATCCTTGATGCTCACTTTAGATGAGGCAACGGTTTTGTTCGGCTTCAGCACGCGCGAAATCTGTCGCCTGGTAGAACGAGAACAGATTCACTTTATAGAAACCTCCAGACGTATGTTGCTGGTGTGCCCGGAATCGCTTGTGCAGGTGAATATAGCGTCACGCGCCAAGCATTCGACTCTGGAACTCAAAAGCGCGTGAGTCGTTCTTTCGGCTTCGGGAATACTATTTTGACCAAGGGGTTTTTGCGAATTGGGAGGGAAATTACGTGGGGTTTGATATAAACAATTCTGATAACATTCACATCAGCAAAGGTTCTTCGAGAGAATCGTCTGACCATAGACTGATATTCGCTTCAGAGTTGATAGAACGATGTTTGAACCGCCCTACGGATGAGGTTGCCTGGGTAGAATTCATTCGCAGATTTACCCCGACAATCCGAACCACTGTAGAGAAATCATTTCAGCTAAAAGAAACAGAAGGAGAAGACAGAATAAAATACAACGGCGAAATGATCGAAGCAGTGGTTCAGATTGTTTATTCCAAATTAATAGAGAATCGTTGCAGAGCCCTACGCTGCATTGAAGGTACGAACGTAAAACCTTTTCTACAGTTGGTTTCAATCAATGCGGCGCGCGATTATATATGCAGCGCGAAAGCTTTCTAAACTCTACGTTTTTACCCCCGCTGCTCTAAAAGATTTGATTGAATCAAGATAAATCTAAAGCATGTAGCTTGCCAAAGATTTTGGGTGTTTCACTTGAATCTGTCGAGCAGAAAAAATGCGTCAGTCGTTCGTTCGGCTGACGCATTTTTAGTTGGACTTAAGGGGAAGGTCAGAACCGGGAGCGGGAGCGACCGGGTAGGCAGCACCCAGTCGCTCCCGGTTCTGACTACGGCCTCCAACCCCTCCACATCTTGGTGTGCCGCATTATTCATCAACCAGTTCAAGGTACGTTTCAGGACGACGGTCGCGATAAAACTGCCAGGTATTGCGAACCTCGCGGATCTCATCCAAATTTAAATCGGCGACCACCAACTCGTCTCTGTCGCGTGAAGCCTGCGCGATAATCTTGCCGCGAGGATTGCAGAAATAGCTTTTGCCGTAAAATTCGCCAATGTCCCAAGGCTGTTCGTGACCTACGCGATTGATGGCGCCGACAAAGTAGCCGTTTGCTACCGCGTGCGCGGGTTGCTCCAACTCCCAAAGATATTCAGACAACCCGGCAACCGTAGCTGACGGATTGAAAACGATTTCCGCGCCGTTCAAGCCTAAAGCTCTGGCGCCTTCAGGGAAGTGGCGGTCATAGCAAATGTAAACGCCTATGCGAGCAAACGCCGTCTCGAAAGTCGGATAGCCGAGGTTGCCCGGTTTGAAATAGAACTTCTCCCAGAAGCCCGGCGCAACATGTGGTATGTGATTTTTGCGATACTTGCCAAGATACGTTCCGTCCGCGTCAATTACCGCTGCCGTATTGTAATAGATGCCAGCGATTTCTTCTTCATAAATCGGCACGATGATAACCATGCCGTGTTTGCGGGCGACCTCCTGCATAAGTTTCACAGTCGGACCGTCGGGAATCTTTTCCACAGCGTCGTACCAGCGCACCTCCTGTTCGGCGCAGAAATAAGGCGTTGTAAAAACCTCTTGCATACAAATAATCTGCACGCCTTGTTTTGCGGCTTCGTCAATGAAGCCTAAATTCTTTTCGATGTTCGCTTGTTTAATCTTTTCAATCGGTTCTTCAACCGAACAAGCATTGGCTGCTTGAATCAATCCGCATTTGACAATCTTTGCCATTTCATTGGGGAAGTCAGAAGTCAGAAGTGAGGGAAAGTCTGAAGTATGAAGTATGAATGATGAACAGGTAGTCATTCCCAAGGTTCATCGTTCATCGTTCCGACTTCAGCGTTTCAAGTCTTCTGACTTCTGACTCCTGCCTCCTTTCCTAAAATTTCACATCAAGAAAAACCCAGCCGGTTTGCGGCAGACCTGACAGCATTGCCGGTTCAAATTTGTATTGCAACACCGCTTCGATTGCCCGTTGATCTAAACCGTAGCCTAAACGCCTGGTCACGTAAGCGCGCGCCGGGCGACCATCTGCCGCGACTAAGACTTTGATTTTGACGAGGCCGCTGATGCGCGAAGCCCGCGCTTTTTCCGTAGGTATGGCGTGAACCGTTTGACGGATGACTGCCGGATTCGACCGGTTATTGTAACGGTCAATTGCGATGACGCCTTCGGTTGCTTTGCGCGGGCGCGTCGGTGTATAGCCAGCGTCTTGCGCCTGGATTCGCTCAATCGAAGTCTGCGCTTGAAGTCGAAACTCTTCGCGTAACGAGTTATCAATTGGCAATGAATCAATATCAGATATTGCAGCGCGAAGAGGCTCTATGGCGTCTGCTTCGTTGAATTGCCCTAACGCCCAGGCGGCGTCGTAACGAACATCAAAGGAAGGGTCTTTGAGCATTTCTATCAATTCATCCAAGCCTTCGTCATCCTGCATCAAGCCTATAGCCGTGACCGCAGCGGCGCGAACGACAGCGGAAGCATCAACGCACAAGTTTGAAAGCGTTAGTCCGCTCTTACGACTACCGATCATGCCGAGCGCAAAGACAATGGAGGCGCGCACCGTTGCGTCTTTATCGGCTAAAGCTTTGGTGAGCGGAGCCACGGCGCGCGCGTCTGTGGTTTGACCTAATGCGAAGGCAGCGGCTTCGCGCACCATTGCATTTTTGTCCGCCAAAGCCGCAATCAATGGTGACACTGCGTCACGGTTTCGCATTCCACCAAGCTCGTCTGCTGCGGCGCGTCTTTTCTCTGGCGCGGCACTTTTCAAATCCGTAAGTAAGCGCGGCGGAATTGGCGCGGGCTTGACAATCGTTTGCGCCAAGGCTTGCGAAGATAAACAGAGCGCGCAAAGAATCGAGGCGATGAAAATAGATTTTTTTATTGTGTGTGTCTTCATAAAGTTCTTTAAAAACAAATTGTAGGGGCAGGTC
>JANMSG010000557.1:0-2300 GCA_031389065.1 Acidobacteriota bacterium
CCGAGGAACTGGCGCGCGAAGTGGGGCTTTCGCGCTCCGCATTCGCCGAGCGCTTCACCAGCCTGATCGGTGTGCCGCCAATGCATTATCTGACCACCTGGCGGCTGCAACTGGCCGCCGTGCGGCTACGGGAAAGCGCTGCCTCGACGGCACAGATTGCCAGCGACGTCGGCTATGAATCGGATGCCGCCTTCAACCGGGCGTTCAAACGGACCTTCGGGACCACGCCGGCAGCGTGGCGCAAGCGGGCATGACGGCGAGCGCCGGGCCAGCGGATCATATCCCCGGGAGCAACTCACTGCCCTGATAAGCCTGAGTCTTCTGTGATGCCTTGAGCGCAAAGCGCACCAAAAAAACGAAGAAAAACAGGAGTCTGTCCCGAATGGCACTTACTTAATTGTACTGTGTTAATAAATACTGATTTGTGCCAATATCAAGACCGTTGGGTTTTGAGGGAGGCGAAATGGACGAGTTTGATGGATACCTTGAACACTTGTGTGAAGCCTTGGGGCATGCTGACAGGAATGCAGGACTGATGGATTACTGCCGGGGCTTGATGCTGCCGATTGAGCGGAAGAGTGTGGAGCCCCTGGCGGCGCACGCGGACCCGCTGCACGTCCGCTCCAAGCATCAATCGCTGCATCACTTTGTGGCGGACTCCGAATGGTCGGACAAAAGAGTGCTGGAGCGGGTGCGCAACTGGGTCATGCCGACCTTGGGAATTGAGCAAGGGTGCTACTGGATCGTGGATGACTCGGGGCATCCGAAGTATGGCAAGCACTCGGTAGGCGTCTCGCACCAGTATTGCGGGAATCTGGGCAAGACGGCGAACTGCCAGGTTGCTGTGAGCCTGTCGTTGGCGACCGAGCGCGGAAGCGTGCCGCTCGACTATCGGTTGTACCTGCCCAAAGAATGGTGCGGAGACACGACACGGAGAGATAAAGTGGGGGTCCCCGCCGAGGTCACGTTTGCCACCAAGCCTGACCTGGCCATGGTGCAATTGGAAGCCGCCGTGGATGCGGGCGTGCCCGCAGGGGTCGTGTTGGCCGATGCGGCCTATGGTGACGAGACTGAGTGGCGAGAGGGGATCACGGCGCTGGGGCTGCTCTATGTGGTCGGAATTCGCCCGGCCACCACCGTTTGGGCGCCGGGCATTGAACCCTTGCCGCCTAAACCGTGGTCCGGACGAGGAGCGAAGCCCATGCTGTTGCGGCGAGGTCCCGGCCACGAACCGGCCGCCGTAAAGGCCTTGGCGATGAGTCTGGCCCCGAAGGATTACCACAACGTGATCTGGCGCGATGGAACGAATGCGGCGCTGACCTCCCGGTTTGCCTGTCGGCGTATCCGCTGTGCCCATCAGAGTCACCTGGCGAAAACGGTGCGTCCGGAAGAATGGCTGCTGATTGAGTGGCCCGCAGGTGATGCGGAACCGTCCGGTTACTGGCTGTCGACGGCACCCCGTGACGCGACGCTGCACCAACTGGTCTTTGTCGCCAAGATGCGCTGGCGTATCGAGCGCGATTATCGGGAACTCAAACAGGAATTCGGTCTGTCACAGTATGAAGGCCGCAACTGGCGAGGCTTCCATCACCATGCGACGTTGTGCATCGCCGCCTATGGCTTCCTGACCGCCCATCGGCTTACCCACGATGACTCCAAAAAAAACGGCATCGCATCAGAAGCATTTGCCTTACCCACAAATTACCTTCCTCGCGGACGCCCGACGCGCGCAACGCCACGTACCGGACTCGATCAAGACGCTTCGCTACGCCCTCGCGCGTGCCATCGCCAACCGACTTCCTCGATGTCCCTGCTGCGGCGTACATGAACGGCATCTTCGTATTTAATGACACAGTACAACTAATAATAGGACCGGTATGTTTGGGTCGATTGCTGTCATTCGAGCCGTATATCCAGAAACAACTTGAGCGACGGCTCACCAACCCTGTTCGGTCACTGGTGAATCGAAGTGACCCGCACCAGCCGGTCGTTGCCCGACTCGGCGCCCCAGACTTCACCTTGACGGCCCAGGAGTTGCCGCACGGTCGCATTGGCGCGGTTCGAGGGGAAGCTCTCGAATTTTTCGCTGAGCGGGTCGAAGCTGACGATCGCGTTGCTGCTCCACTCGGTGAGCCACACCTTGTCCTGATCGTCGACCCAGACCGCATAGGCGCGCGCGTTGCCCGGCAGCTTCCATTCCCGCCATGTCCGGCTGGCCGGATCGTAGCGGCCGACATGACCGGTGTTCCAGTAGCTGACCCAGATGTTTCCCCGCGAATCCGACCACACGCGGCGCGCTC
>JANMSG010000605.1:0-15627 GCA_031389065.1 Acidobacteriota bacterium
GGCTTTGCCGCTATTGCCGCCGTGTAATCCTTAACAGCTTTCTCATAATCTTTCGCTTCAAAAGATTGATCGCCTTGGTTAACGCGGGTTTCCGCAGTTTCAGGATTTCTGGCACAGCCAAACGAACACTGAAACAACGCCAATAAAATAATGAATCGTGGGTTGAACTTTACCTTTGTCATAAGCTTATTCAATCCTTGTTGATTGAAGCAGCAAACAAAAGAGAGTCCGTAGATTTGCGGACTCTCTTTTGGGCTTGCTTGCCGCGAGATTAGAAAATAATCTTCGCCGCCAGTTGAATGATGCGCGGGTCGGTTGTTGATGTTGGTCTGCCGAAACTGCGATTTGTCATAAGCGAGGTGCTCGTGCCACTTCCTGTAAGACTATAAAAAGTGTTGGTCACATTTGAGAAGTTTGCGCGGTTGAATACGTTGAAGGCTTCCACAATCAACTGAATTCTGGCGCGCTCGTGGAAACGAATCTCTCGCGTGATGCGCGGATCAAAGCTTGCAAAGCCCGGTCCAACGAAGGTGTTGCGACCCACGCCGGGAACTCTATCGGTGAAGCGATTGCCATCGTTGTTGAGATCTGCGCCAACAAGTGGCGAGTACGGTCTGCCATCTTCTGCCGCAAAGATTGCGCTCAAACTCCAACCGGAAAGCAGGGCTCTCATCCCCTTGCTTTGAATGCCTTTGGCGTAACCGCTTACGTCCCAAATGCCACTGATGACGAAACGATTCCTGACGTCGTTGACCGAAGAAGCGCGGTCATCGCGGATGTTTAGGGTGTTCTGCACAATCTTCGAGTCGTCGCCCAGGTTGCCAGGCACGACAGATGTTGCATCAGGCGCATCGTCAATGACTCGCGAGAAGGTGTAGGAGGCGAGCATCTGGAAATTGCGCGAGAAGCGTTTGTTCACTTGCACGGTCAAGCCGTTGTAGATGGAATTGCCGGTTGATTCAAACATCGATATGCGTCCGAAGTTTGTGAAGCGCCTGAGTTGAATATTTGCCAATGGCGGTGACGAGGGAGGGCTGGGAAAACGTAGAAAGGTAAATACATTATTCGCGTCATCACGAATCGTAGTCGCTGTTGGCGGCAGAAGATTGATATCGCGTGTGCGACCCAAGTGCGTACCTTTGACGCCCAGATAGGTCATTGTCACCGAGAGGTCTTTGAAAAGTTGATACTCTGTCCCAAGACTCCATTGTTGTGTGTAGGGTGAAACGTAATCCTTAGCAAAGACATAGATGCTCGGCGCGGCTAATGTTACTCCGCTTGGAATGGTGGCGAAGCGCGTCGGGTAAGCAGGAAAAACTGCCTGCGTCGGTGTGAAGGTCAAGTTGATGACTTGAATGCCATTTTGTGAATGCGCTGTGCCCAGCAAAATCGCTGGCGTGCGACCAAAGAATACGCCGTAGCCGCCGCGCACAACCAGAGTATTTGAATCGAGCGGATTCCAGGCGAAACCAAGACGCGGACCAAAATTGTTCTTATCAACATTGACTTGTCCTGTATCAATACCAGCCGCTGCGAGTCCTGCATCGGGATTGGTAATTTCCGGCGACCTGAGTTTTTGAAGGTCATAACGCAAGCCTGCATTGATCGTGAATTTTTGATTGATACGCCAATCGTCTTGAATGAAGGCTGAGAATTCGCGTATGTTCGGCTTCGTTGTTCCTCCAGTTGTTCCTGCACCGGCGAAGGCTTGAGTGAAACGCAGAGGTGTGCGATTGGCGAAATCGGCAAGCGAGTTGAAGGTGTATTGTCCGCCGAACAAACCCGGAAAGAAATTGAAAATGTTTTCGATGTTGACATCGACACCTGTTTTCAAAGAGTGCTTGCCAATCGAGTAGCTCAAGTTGTCTATGAATTGATGACGCTTGAGAGTCGTTTCACGGGGGCTGAAATTATTGCGCCCGAGAGTAACTACCGTTACACCACCCTGCAGAATCACGGCTTCGGGTTCATCCGAATTTGCCGTGCCGGGTTCGCGGTCGCGCCCGTAGTTGTATCGCGCTTCGTTCAACAAATGGTGCGTCAATACGGATGATAAGGAAAACGTCAGGGTCAGGGTTCTGACATTTGAATTGCCCGTATGTTCAAACGTAGAGGTGGTGCTGGGATTGCCCGGAGGCGCTGAATTTTCAAGCGCCCCGCCAGCGAATTTCTGGTAGTTGAATCGCCCGCTCAAACGATTCGCTTCACTGATTTGCCAGTCACCTTTCAAAAGAAATACGTCCTGATTGAACAAACGCGGATAGCCTTGCGCGCGCGGCGCGATTTCTGCCAAGGCTCTCTGTTGCGCCGCAAAATTCGGGTCGCTTGAGGCTACGCGAGGTCCTTGCAAGATCACATCAACGGGATCACGGCGACGCTGCCCGTCATAATCAAAGAAGAAAAAGGCTGTGTCTGCTACAATCGGGCCGCCGACGTTGCCGCCAAATTGATTGACGTGCAAGGCGGGTCGCGAACGACCTGTAGCGTTGTTGAAGAAGGAGTTGGCATTGAGCGATTTGTCGCGGTAGAACTCAAACAATGTGCCGTGCAATTCGTTGGTGCCGGATTTCGTAACTACATTGATGACCGCGCCTGCTGCTCGACCAAACTCTGCCGAATAGCCGTTGGAGTTGACTTGAAACTCTTGCACAGCGTCTTGCGAAAATTGATAAGGGGCGCGCCCTGAGCCTGTGCGTCCTAATGATTGCCCGAAGAAAGTATTGTTATTATCCGCTCCGTCTATCTGCAAGCTGTTGAGGGTTCCGCGTTGCCCGCCAAAGGAGATATCGCCTGTGCGTGTATCGCGTGTAACGCCTGGCGTCAACAAAACGAAATCTATAAAATTGCGCCCGTTGGTTGGCAAATTCGCAACCGCGCGGTCGTTGACGGTTGTGGAAACCTGTGTGCGCGTCGTTTCAACGATCGGCACATCCGAAGTGACATTGATGGTTTCGGATGCGCCCGCCGCGCCGAGTTCCAGATCGAGAGCGACTTTCTGACCGACTTGAACTTTGACGGCTTCGCGTTTGATGGTGCCGAATCCTTGTTTTTCGATGGTTACGTTATAATCGCCAACCGGCAAGAGCTGCAATCTGTACAATCCTTCGCCATTACTCGTGACGGCGCGCGTCAAACCGGTTTGCAAATTTGTCGCGGTCACTTTTGCGTCCGGCACAACGGCTCCGGTCGAATCAATAATTGTGCCTTCAATAGAGCCACTGGCGGCTTGCGATTGCGCGAGTGTAGAGATATTTAACTGCGCAATTAAGAGCAGCGCGACTGCGATATGAGTACTCCATTTCAACAAGGGGTGACGTTTCATAAAATGCCTCCTTAGCATTTTGCTGGACTCTGAAAAGCTCATGCAATTGAGCAGAATAATTTGCGATAATTTTCTTTATTTCTTATCAATGACCTTTCGGCCTCGTTGAGAACACGAGGAGGAGCTTACCTATAAATTTTCAATACAAGCGATGCTAAGTCACCAACCTTGCGAGTGTCAAATTAAGTTTCCACGAAAAAAATAATGAGGTGATTGGATTTTCGATTTTTTTTCCGCGTTATGCAGTGAAGGAAAAAACTGAGAGAGCATCCAGCGCGATGCGCTTCACAGACACGCCTTTCATAACCGGCTTGATGTTATTGGCGAACATCTATCTGTTGTGTTGGGATTATGACAAGCCCAAGTGCATATTCAAAAAATGATGCCTGAAAACTCTACGGCGAATGATGAAGAGCGCAAGATAAACACTCGTGCTCTTCATCATTGAACTGCGCCGAGTTTTTTCAGCAACTCTTTGAACCGCACATCGGAGCGCAGGTTATCAAGGCGCGGATCAACCTGTGCGAAGTTGAAGAGATAGGTTTTGTTGGCTTCCGCTTTTGCGAGCCACTCAATAGCCTGTTGGTGGTCGTTGAGCAGTGCGTAAATTACCGCGATTTCATAATACATATAATTTGCCCCGCTTTTGAAAGCCGGTGAAGCAAAACCGCGTTGCAGTGCCGCTTGTGCTTCGTCGCGTTTGCCACCAATCGCTTCCAGTTGCGCGACGACGACGGGCCACTCGATTTCACTATCGCCGCTGTAACCTTTTTCGCTGAGGTAAGCTTTGAAAGCATCTTCATAGCGATTCATCGCGCCATAAGTCCAGCGTAATAGTCTGTGGGCGGGAACCAGCCCGGGGTCAAGTTCTAAAGCCTTATTGCCTTGCTCGACCGCCAAATCGTATTGCCGCCCGTAGAAATAAACTGTAGCGATTGCCGAATAGATAATTGCCGAGCGTGGGTCTAGTTGCGCGGCAATTTTAATTTCGCTCAAGGCTTCGTCTTGCCTTCCCATTGCCGACAAGACCAGCGCAAACCAGTGATGCGCTGTTGCATAACTGGGATTTAATTCGATGGCACGACGGAATTCGCGCTCCGCTTCCAGGCGATTGCGATCATAATAAAATTTCACATAAGCCAAAGAGGCGTGTGCTTCTGCGAGTTGCTCATCAAGCTGAAGCGCCTTCGTGGCATTCTCTTTGGCTTTTGGAAAAGCCGCCGAGGGCGACAGATCCTGATACAGATTCAAGAGCGCGTAACAGTCTGCAAGACCCGCATAAGCCAGCGCATAATTCGGGTCTTTTTTTATTGCCAGCTCGAAATTTTTAATGGCTTCATTCAAACCGCTCGACGTGCGTTTGCTCCATTGATAACGCCCGATTAAATAGAGTTGATAGGCTTCGCTATTTTCGGTGTTGCGTTTGCCCAGTTGCTGAATTTCACCAGGCGTTAATTCCAACGTCAGAGCTTTGACGACGCGCGTAGCGATGGAGTTTTGCAAAGAAGAAAGTTCTGCAACTTGCTCATCGAATTTTTCCGCCCACATAATTTCCCCATCGCTTACGTTGATTAATTGCGATAAAACCTGCACACGGTCGCCTGCATTGTTGAGCGTGCCGACCAATACATAGCCGACTGCCAACTCGCGCCCGATTTCCTGCGCCTTATTGGCAATGTCCGTATACCGGCGACTCGCGCCTGCCGGACGAACCGAGAGTTGTTTGATTTGCCCCAGTTTGCTGGTCAAAACATCCGCAAGACCTACGCCGAGCGAGGCGTCTATTTCGTTTGTACCTTCGGTTTTGAAAGGCAAAACGGCTATGGTCTTTTTTTCAATACCTATACCGCTTATCGAATCCGCATTGATTTCTCTATTGTTTTCAATGTCGGTTAGGTAAAGCTCGTAATTGCCGTCGCGGTTACTTTGAAAAACGATGCGGCGACTGTCCGGCATCCAAGCCGCTTCAATATCGCTTGCGGAATTTGTCGTGATGCGTCGCGCATTGCTGCCGTCTACGTTCATCACATAGACATCGTGCAAGGCTCGGTTGTTGGTGGCGCGCGAGCTTGAAAAGGCGATGAGCTTGCCATCGGGTGACCAGACAGGAATTGCGTCCCAGGCAGGATTGTTCGTGAGATTGATAGGATTGCTGCCATCCGCATTCATCGTAAATATCTCGAAAGACCCCTGTTTTGTGCTTCTGGTAAAAGCGATGCGTGCGCCATCTGGAGACCATACCGGATCGTCTTCAAATTCAGGGTCGTTGGTCAATCGCCTGACGTTGCCGCCATCGGCATTCATTACATAAATATCAAAACCGGATGATTCTGCGGCGCGATGGCTGGCAAAGGCGATTCTCTTTCCATCGGGCGACCAGGCGGCACGCGTGTCATAACCTTGCGCGTTGGTAATATTGATTTGATTGCCGCCGTCCCCATCCATCACATAAATATCGCTTTCGACGCCTGTGACGCGAACATTGTCGAAAGCGATTTTCTTTCCGTCAGGCGACCATGAGGGAGCTTTGTCTTCAACGCTGTTGAAGGTCAGGCGTTGCAGGTTGCCGCCGCCCTCTGCATTCATCAGGTAAATTTCCGGCTTGCCGTCGCGGTTGCTCGAAAAGGCTATCGTCTTTCCGTCGGGCGAAACTTTTGCGAATTGGTCGTCGCCGGGATTATTGGTCAAGCGCATAGGGTAAACACGATTGGCAGTACCCGCGTTGCCTGCGAACCAATCAGACCATTTGAAAATTGCCAGCGTGATAATGCAGACAAGTATTGCAGCGCTTACCATCAGCAGCACTGGCTTAGAAAAAAACGTTGACGATCTGGCGAAAGCGCTGGAATCGATGGCTGCATCATCGGCGTCTGAGGCAGTTGTTGCACCCGATGAAAAAGCCTTTGCCGATGCCTTGCCTGAGGTTGTTGAGGAGACCTGCGGCTTTGCGGATTCTTCCAATGAAATGGTCTGCGCGGCTAGCTCTGTTGTTAAAGGATGGCTACTGTTTTGCAAACTATTGGTTGCTTGGTTTTGATTTTTTGCTTGCTTCTGCGTTTTTATCTCTTGCGTCGTTGCAGCGTTCTCTTGTGGGTCTGTGCTGCTGAATTTGCCTACGGAAAGCGTTTCCACAGGTTTCGCTTGTGCAGGTTTTATTAATGCAAGCTGAAGTCGTTTTAAATAATTTTCAAATCGCGGGTCCTGGCGCAGCGGTTTCAACTGTGGTCCCTTTTGCAACCACAAAATCCAGAATGTACGCTGCTCAAAAGCTTCATCTAAATAGGCGAAGGCTTTGTCAAATTCACCAAATATTGTATAGATGACCGTGAAAAAATAAGCCGGCACGTAACGCTTCGACGACATCTCCAACAATTCATCCAACCATTTGTGGGCTTCGTCTTTTTCGCCTGCGGCAAACAGTGTACAAATCAAAGACCAGACGGTAAGCGGATTTCGTCCGGATATTTCAACGCCTTTGCGAGCCGCTGCCAGAGCTTCTTGCGATCTGCCTAAAATGGTATATGTCCAGCCTCCCGCTTGTAAGGCGATGTAATAATTCGGGTCAATCTCCAAAGCTCGCTCTATGGCTTTGAGCGCTTCTTCAAATTCGCCGGCGTTGTATAAAATGAAACTCAACATGGTCAGCAGAGAAGGTGAGTGCGGGTCAATTTGCAAGGCTCGCTTCATAGATGCGACAGCCTCTTCGTAGCGGTCTTGCGAGGCGCAAACATAGGCGAACCATTCGTGAGCCTGCGCGTAATTGTTTTTGAGTGCAAAAGCGCGTTTGAATAAGCGTTCGCTCTCTTGAAAATTCCAATCGTAAGCCCAGGTTGCTACGCCTAATGATGCGTAAGCCTCTGCCAGTTTATCATCAAGTTGCAAAGCTCTGGTCGCCGCGTCTTTGGCTGCCAGGAAACATTCTTCGGGCGGCAAAACCGAAGAGATGCCCAACCAGGCGTGGTAATCTGCAACCCCCGAATAAGCCGCCGCGAAGTTTTCATCCAGCGCAATCGCTTCATAAAAACAGGTGATGGCTCTTGCAAGTCCGGCCTCCGTGTAGGTGTGCCAATGGTAGCGCCCGCGCAAGTATACTTCATAGGCTTCCATGTTATTGGTGCCGCGCTTGGCGAGTTGTTCGAGTTCTTCGCCCGAAAGTCTTTTGGTAATGGCTTGCGCGACCTGCTCAGAGATGGAGTCTTGAAGTTCAAGAATATCTGTGTATTTTTCATCGAACTGGGCAGCCCATTGCGGCGACGCGGTTTTGACGTTGATGAGTTGCACGGTAACACGTATGCGCTCGCCGACTTTCAAGATGCGCCCGTCAAGCACGTAGTTGACGTTCAACTCTTTTCCGGCGGCGAGCGCGTCCGTTTCTTCGCTTGAATATTTCACCACAGAAGCCGTAGGTCGCACCGTCAAACTGCGTATGTTGCTCAGTCTGGTGATTAAAGAATCGGCGATTCCGATCTTGAGAAAATTGCCGCCGGTGTCTTCGGTAGCGGAAATGTTCAAAAGCTTGAGCGGCAGAATAGCTATGGAATTATGGCTGGACTCGGAATCCTCTATGTGTAGCTGATAGGCTGTGGAGGAGGTTGCCGCATAAACAGGCGCAGAGATTGGCCGTCCCGAAAGATAGTCATTGATGTCTTCAGCAAATTTTTCAACCGACGCATAACGCTGAGAGATGTCTTTGCTGAGGGCTTGCATCACGATGTCATCGAGGCTGCCAGCCAACTCTGTTTGCAAATCTTCAATTGCAGTGTTGCGATTTTGGCTGACCAAGTCAGGCGTGATGAGCGCCTCTTTGCCGTCCTGGGTAATCACTTCTTCTGTCTTTTTGATCGCGATGCTTGGTTTTTCAGGTTGCTGTTGGCAAATAATCACAGCAATTTCATGAGGAAAATGATTGCGCAGTTGGTAAGGGCGATGCCCTGCAAGTAGTTCGTACAAGAGTATGCCCAAGCTGTATTGATCGCTTGCCGGTGTAACAACTTCGCCGCGAGCCTGTTCGGGACTGGCATAAACGGGAGTCATTAAACGCATAGCTGGTGCCGTCTGCTCCAGCGGTTCTTCAGCGAATTCCTGATTCAAAATTTTAGCGATGCCGAAATCCAATAGTTTAGGATGGTGGTCGCTTGTGACCAGTATATTGCCGGGTTTGATGTCGCGATGAATGACAAAGTGTTGATGCGCGTAGTGGACGGCGGCGCAGATTTGCACAAAGAGTGTGAGGCGTTCGGCAATTGATAAACGATTGAGATCGCAGAAACGGGTGACGGGCAAGCCTTCTATGTACTCCATGACAAAATAAGGCAAGCCATCTGGCGTCGTTCCGCCGTCGAGCAAACGGGCAATGTTCGGATGGTCGAGATTGGCGAGGATCTGCCGTTCATTGCGAAAGCGCCGGATGATAAAATCCGTATCCATGCCGCGTTTGACCAATTTGATGGCGACGCGCTTGTTGAATTCATTGTCGGCGCGAGTCGCCAGGTAGACCGCGCCCATGCCGCCGCGCCCGATTTCGCGTTCGAGTTTATAGGCGCCAATTTGTTGTCCGATTAAGGTGATGGTTGGTTCGCTGATTGGAAAATCTATCAGCCTGGTGCTTTCAGACATGGCGACGGGCGATTCGATAAAATCTCCGGCCTCTTCGTCCAGAGCGAGTAAGCGTTCGACTTCTCCGCGTAACTCTAAATCTTCGCCGCAAGTTTCCTTGAGAAAAGCCGGGCGTATCTGAGGCGACTTCTCAACGGCGGCGTTGAAAATCTCTTCGACCTTTTTCCAGCGTTCAGGAGTCATACAAAAGTAGGCTATATACAGGAATTAGTATGCCGCACACCTTGTGGTTAGTCCATCGGTCTCTATTCATCTTTTCGCTGGCAATTCTAAAGGTAGGCTTGCTCAAGCAGGTGGCATAACATCCGTTATGAAGTTGTCCAACAAACCAATTCATCTTTCAGGCTCGCGCAACATCGCCCAGGTGGTCACGGCTCCCTTACCGATCTCTTTTGCCTCCATCACCTTGAAGCCCTGTTTTTCGTAAAAAGGCAGGTTCTTGTCGTTTTGTGTTTCAAGATAACAAGGCGTTTCGTCCGCATCCGCTTGCGCAAGTACAGGCTGCAATAAAATGCTACCAACGCCTTTGCCTTGTCGCGCAGGGTCAACGCCGAGCGCCCACAAATACCAATGCGGTTTTCGAGCATAGTGTTTGTGAAGATTTTCCGCCTGCGCCTCAAACGCATTCAATCGTTGATAACTATTCCAGCCCAATAGCAAAGGTATTTTCAGCATTCCTGCTCTGAGCATGCGAATCAGGGTCGGTGAACTTTGATCGGGAGGCAGCCAACACGCCGCGCCTTCCACAGTTGCGGTGGTGTAGGCTTTGCCATAGAGCCGCGCGTAGCGAATGATGCCGCCATATAATTCAGGCGTTGCGCGAATTCGTTTCTCGTAATCAGGGATGACAAATTTCAGTAACGGGTCGTCTAAAAAAGCTCGTCCCATTGCCGCTGTTGCTTGCTTGACGTGTTCTCTCTCAAGAGGAGCTGTCGGATTCGCTTCAATCGCCGGAATGTTCATAGATTGTTCAATCTCTCTGCCTGCACATACGCCACATCTGTCGCTACCGCCGTACCTGATTTTTGTTTTCACCAACGAGAGATTGCCTTTACACTACTGTGTTTCATGCCTGTATGTGTTCGCCAGAGTTTCAATATACGCTTTGCCAAGTTTCTTGTACTCATGGATTTCCTCAACTGACAGCCGATGTTCGACGAGATAGTAGGCAGCACTATGATTGGCGAGAACCTCAAGGTCGTAGTTCCCTTCCTCGTCCAGAGAGAGAATATAGTTGAAGTGGTCGTATAGTAGCTGTTTTTTTGACTTGTCACTCATGTGCAAAGATTCCTTTGCAGGGTTTATCAGGAGCGCGCCCGTGATCGTGCATGGTGCGAGCCCAGACAAAACGCTCCATAGAGTGCCGAGGCTAGCTCAAGCAAAGCAATTGTGGCAGCGCTGGCAATGAATTGGGAGTGCAATTCCGAGCTGCCCGCAGGCAGATGACCAATGTTGTCTGGTGATACCATCACATAATGGTGATACGCACCAAACAGTAGCGCACCAAGCATAGAGAGAAAGAACAACCACAGACCGATTGACATGTAGCGTGTCCATACAAGAGCGGCGGCTACGATTGGGGCAATGAGGATAACCATATAGACGAAAATCGTTTTCTCAAACGGAAGTCCGATGGCGAGTTGTGTGTGTGCGCTGCCATGCCAGAGGGTTGCCGCAAGATGAATTGCGATAAGTCCCGTTATCACGATCTTGTTCATAAATCGGCCTCCAAATCACCAGGTCAGGGTAAGCAAAGAGACCCCTTGTCGCGGAAGATTGAATCTCAAGTTTACGCGGCCTTTAGCTATGTGCAGCCACTCTGGTGAACCGAGCAGTTGCAGTTGGCCAGCTTTCTCAAGCTGTTTATATTGCTCCGCCGATGGCTGTTGCGGCGAGCCCATCTTTTTCCAGGTTTCATACGAATTGCTGTGCTCCGCGTCAATGCGGTAATGATAAAGCAGCATACGCCCGGCAGGAAGCCCTTCCACAAGAACCTCGACTTCGTGTGCGGGTGCCGGAAGATCATCATCGTGATAATTCCACACAAGGACGGAAACCGCTCTGTCCTGACGGCTCGCCATGGCATTCACTTCCGCCTTTCCTCTGACGCCTGTATCGCGTATGACCTCAAGCGACATAGCACCTGTGCTCTCTACGGCTAGGCGCTCTCCGCCCAGGTGCCCAAGCATACGGAAGGTATTTAGCACAGGCTTATCTATGCCATTGGTGGCGAGATCGCGGAAACCATCGAAGTATGGCTGATCTTCAAACTCGAAAGCCCAGGTAACCGACCCCAATAAGTTGACGCCTGCCGCGTCAGCCAGTTCATAGGTGCGGGCAATCTGCGCGGCGGTATAGCTTGAATACATGGTGCCATTACGATAGGCATTTTGGGGATGCAGGCGCGATGAGCAAGCCGCGCAACCCTCCGGGTCAGACTCGCCGATGATGATAGGAATGTTGCGCAGTTCAGGGAAGGAAGCCACGATCTGAAAGCCGTTCGCGATGGCTTTGAGTTGATTGCTGATACTCATACGCACATGACCTTCGACCACACGCGGCGCGCCCTTGGCATGGAAGCCTACAAAATCGAGGGGCGCGCCAGTCTTGCCTGTCGCATAGTTCTTGCCTCGCAAGCAGTGTTCGAGGAAGTTACGAAGAATCTGCTGCGTGCGGTTGCCAAGAGGGCCGGTAACGTGAGGTCCGCCGATTTTGGCAGTCGGCAGCGCACGCTTTACGGCATCGGCAGTGTAATCGTAAAGTTTGATGAACTCCTCTTGCGTGCCCTGCCAGTAGCCTATGTCCGGCTCATTCCAAAGTTCCCAGTACCAGCTTTCGACCTCCGCTCGACCATACTTCTCTACAGAGTGACGTACCCATTGATAAATCAATTCTGCCCACTTCCCGTAATCCTTTGGCGGATAGGCCCAACCTGTGAAGATCGTGCTATAGGGTTTGTCAATTCCCCACTCGTGCCGATAGGGCTGCGGTTTCACTGACAGCGCTTCGGGCATAAAGCCGATCTCGACCAGCGGCTTCATTCCTCGCTCCAGGTAGGTATCGAAGATCTTATCAACAATAGTCCAGTCATAGCGCGGCTTGCCCGATTCATCTTCGGTGTAGGCGTTTGTGGAACCCCACTTGAGCGCAGCTTTCCCATCCCCCGTGCTGAGCAAACTGTGTGTGCGTACATAGACGGGGGCAGGACTCAGGGCGGCAAGCTCTGAGAGGAGTTTTTTGCCATCTTTCATGTAGGTGTAATTCGGCTCATCATAGCCGAAGAAGTTCCAGATCGGTTTCATCTTGCCTTTGCTTTTGGTCACGTCAACACGAATCGAAACCTGATCCGTTTGACCGCGTGACGCGCCGCTCAGCAAAGCAACAAATACGATGGCAACGATAATTTTTTTCAATTGCATGGGTAGTTGGCTCCTCTCACCGTTATAATCCGCAGGTACAAAATCAGCCGTAAGGCAAAAGTAAAAAGGCAAAAGGGAAGCACAGTGCGAGGAGAAGCGTTTACACTTGCCGTCACTTCCCCACGATTCACGATTCACTATATTGATCTCCCCAAAAACTTTTGCTTAGGCACTTATACTGCATAGTTTCTCTCAGCGAATCCACACAGATATCACTGGTCATCAAGAAGCGCTTGAGAAGCGAGACAGAAATCGTTTTCGTCACTGTGTGAGAAACAAGCTGAATTCGCTGATGCAGGGACTGGCTGCGGCTTTCGTGATGCGCAGCCTGACTTTGCTGCTCGTCGTCTTCGGCAAACGCAACAAGCGCTGCGCGCCTATGCCGGTGGCTTTGGCAACTTCGACCCATTGGCTGTCTTTCCACACATCAATGGCGAACTCGTCCACGCGCTGGCCAAGTCGTATATTTTCGCGAAGCCGCACGACGTTGAAGGTTTTCTCCTGCCCCAGATTCAATTCCAATTCGGCAGTTGTCACCTGGTCATCGGTTGCCCAGTAACTGTAACGGTCCTCATCGAGAACTTTGGTGGCCGCAAATGTCTTGTCGTTGCCGCGTATATTGCTCGCCTTGGCTTTCGCGCCTTTGGCAAAGTTGACGGCTAACATCTGCCGCAATTGATCGCCGAATTGTTTCAACGAATTCACGTCGTTTTCGTGAATTCGCCCGCGCCGATCCGGCGGCACATTCAGCAGGAACGAAGCGCTACGCCCGACCGAGACGAAGTACAAATCCATCAACTGTTGTGGCGTTTTCACGCTGGCGTTCTCTTTCTCGTGCCAGAACCACCCCGGGCGAATCGAAACATCGCATTCCGCCGGTCGCCATACCGAGCCGTTGCGGTCGCCGCTGTTCAACTGCGCCTCTATACCTTCCATTCCCGGATAGATTTTTTCGCCGTTAATGGTTGCCCAGCAAGGGTCGCCGGCAATGCCTTTTTCATTACCGACCCAGCGCACGTCCGGCCCTGCGTCGCTGAAGACGACAGCGTTCGGTTGCAGTTTTTGCACAAGGGCCCAAGTCGTCTGCCAATCGTAGTAAGTCGTCTTATCAATCTTGCGCGATTCACGCGCTCCGCCATAAAAACCATCGCCGCCATTTGCCCCATCGTGCCAGACTTCATAAAGCGCGCCGTAATTGGTCAACAATTCGCGCAGTTGTTCGCGGTAGATCGCTACGTATTCCGGCTTGCCGTAACTGGCGTTGTTGCGATCCCACGGCGACAGGTAAACGCCGAACTTCAGATCGTGACGACGTGCAGCATCGGCGAACTCTTTGACCACATCGCCCTTGCCATTCTGCCAACTGCTTTTTGAGATATTGTGATCAGTTGTTTTGGTCGGCCACAGACAGAAGCCATCGTGATGTTTTGCCGTCAGGATGACGCCTTTCATGCCGCCGGCTTTCAGAGAAGTGACGATCTGATCGGCGTCGAATTCGCTCGGGTTGAAGATCTTCGGGTCTTCGTCGCCATACCCCCATTCTTTGTCCGTGAAGGTGTTGGTGGTGAAATGAACGAAGGCGTAGGTCTCCAGTTCGTGCCAGCGAAGTTGACGTTCGCTTGGCAGTGCGCCGTAAGCTTTCGGCGGCGCGACAGCAGCGCGCGGAAGGCTCAACGTCAACGCCGGAATCGCACAGAATAAGAGAAGAAAAAAATTTGTTTTCATAACAGTCCGTTGATATTCAGCTTTCGTAGCCGCATCTCTTTCGGCATTGCGCCGCTGAGGCGAGCAATTTTTGAAAGCGCCGCAATCATACATTCGTGCTGTAGCGAATCGCAATCCAATTCAAAATTTAACCGGTTCTCACAGGGCAAATGCTCCCTTGTGAAATCTTCCGTTACTTGATACAAACAGAATAAGGGTCACAATATAAACTATGGAAGCAATAATGAAATCGGCTCTTCTTTATTTATCCACCAGTGAGGGCTTTAAAAATTTTCTCAGCAAGTTCAAATCATTCAACAACGTCACCCGACGATTCGTTGCCGGCGAAGAGATGGCTCAGGCAATTGAAGCGATCAAACAACTCAATCGCAAAAACATCAGCGCGACTTTCGATCATCTGGGCGAATCCATTTCATCAGAAGCGGAAACCCTTGAAGAAGTCCACGAATATCAACGATTGATTGACAGCATTGAAAGTCATTCGCTCAACTCGAATGTATCTGTCAAACTCACTCAATTAGGTTTGGATATAGACAATGAGCTTTGCTATCGAAACACTCGCGCCATCGTTGAAGCCGCCCATCGTCATCATAATTTCGTTCGCATAGACATGGAAGACTCCCCCAGGACTGACGCCACCTTCGAAATTTTCAAACGCTTGAGGGCTGAATTTGAAGGGGTCGGCATCGTCGTTCAGTCTTATCTTTATCGCACCGAAAAAGACATTGAAGAGATGTTGAAACTCAATGCCCGCATACGGCTTTGCAAAGGCGCTTACAAAGAGCCTGAGTCGGTAGCTTTTCCGGACAAAGCCGATGTTGATAAAAATTACATCAAGTTGATGAAGCTGCTTTTACCTTCGGGCATCTATCACGGCATCGCAACGCATGACCCGAATATGATTGAAGCGACGAAAGGATTTGCCAGAGAGAATGGCATTACGTCTGACAAATTCGAGTTTCAGATGCTCTATGGAGTGCGGCGTGATTTGCAGGAAGGGTTAATCAAAGAAGGCTGGCGCGTGCGCGTCTATGTGCCTTATGGAAAATTCTGGTATCCATATTTTATGCGCAGACTCGCAGAACGCCCCGCCAACATCTGGTTCGTCATGAAGAGTATGATGAAGGGTTGAAAAGCTTTTCAACGACGAGATCACAAATCACCAATAATTTTTTACAGTTGAGAGGCGGTCTTTGACTGCCTGTCAACGAAGCCGATTCATACGACTCTAAAAACAAGCAAGCCCGCTTTGAATTCAAAGCGGGCTTGCTGACTTAAAAAACGTTTATCAACTTGATTACATCATTGTTGTCTCAACAGAGACTCTGCGATTGGAAGCGGGCGCTTTGAGCATTGCGGTCTTCTGTGCGGCTTGTCCTTTCGCGGCGGTTTGCTTCAAAATTTCGACGGCTTTCTTCAACTGAACATCTTCAACAGGCGGTTCCGGCTTCGGCGCCACTGGTGGCGGCTGCGGTTCTGCCGCATCGTTTTCCTCATCGCCATCGGGCAACACCACTTCAGGCTCTGCCAGTCGCTCCACCTTCG
>JANMSG010000626.1:0-3063 GCA_031389065.1 Acidobacteriota bacterium
CGATTGATCGCTGATGACCAGTTGCGTACCGTCAGGCGAGATGCCGTGGTCATTGTTGCAGCGCGTGGCAAATCCTGTGTTGAGCAATTGCGCTTCACCGCCCGTAAGCGGTAGCTTATACATCAAACCGCCCTGGTTGAACAAAAAGTATTTCCCGTCAAGCGACCAGTTGGGCGCTTCAAAATGAGCCCGCTTGTGGTAAACCACGCGCCGGTCTTTCGAAGCAATGGCAATCGTTTCCAAGGTGCTTTCCAGAATCGGTTTGTCGCTGACTTGCCGTTTTCCGCTAGTGATTTCAACATTGGAGAAAGAGGCTTTTTCCATCGCCTTGTTGTCATGAGCGCAAACCCCCAACCCCACATAAAATGGTTCGCTCAATTTAATCTTGAACGAACCGCCAGCCGGTTGCAGCACTTCACCTTCGCGGGCAACTGACATGAAGACCGTATCACCCTCTTTCTCGATGCGGAGTTTACGCGGCGCAGCTACATTGGATTGAATCTCTCGCGTCGGACCACCTTTCACTTCTCTGTATTGCAGCGATGCCATACCATCGCCGTGAACAACCACATCAGCATATGCGGAGTCGGCATCCAAACTCTGGCGGATGACCAAACCCGCTTTGCGGTGTGGATTTCCTCCGCTACCGAGCAGGCGTATATCTGCGGCAATCGTTACATCGCCGGACATCTCCTTCCACACGAAGTGGAATGCGTCAGTGGTTGCCCACATATTCTCTCCGCCACCGGCAACCAGATAGCTTTTCTGCGCCCCGTCATATTGCACAGAGCCGGGCTTGCCGACAGCGCCAATATCGCCGTGTTTCTCAAACTGCCCTAACGCTGTATTCTCTGAAGCAACGGGAACGACTTGCAAGAGAGTGCCCAAGCTCAACAGCAGCAAAAATATTGTAAGTAAACGATTCATATCAATCTGAAAGCAGCCTTTTCATGTTGTCGTTTATCGCTCACCAAGAAGGTGTCGCCTCGCAGTCTAAAATTTTACGCGCTCCAAATAGCGCAGACTTTGTGGGATTTGTTCAATCGAAGTCGGCGACTCATCTTCAATAAAATACCATTTCACCCCAGCCTTTTGCGCGGCTTTCAAAATGGCAGACCAATTCATGATGCCTGTGCCGAGCGCCACATCGTTACTCACATCGGAACGCCCTGTGAGTAAGCCTGTCGGAGTGCCCTTCTTCATATCTTTGACGTGCATCAACTCAAAGCGGCTACCGTATTTTTCGAGCAGCTTGACAGGGTCTTGACCAGGATGAACAACCCAGAAAACGTCTATCTGGTAACGCACAAATTCAGCTTTGGTTTCCGACATCATCAGGTCAAACAAGGTGCCATCGCCGTGCGGCTGAAATTCGTAGCCGTGGATGTGGTAAAAAAATTTCAAGCCATGTTTGGAGAGCGCTTCACCAGCCCGATTGAAGACTGCAATTGCCTCCCGCATAGCCTTTTCGTCGAAGCTTCCCTGATGCGGAATCCAGGCGCAGCCAACGTATTGCAGTCCGAGCGCCTTGGCTTCGCGCGCTACCTCTTCGACGCGGTCACGCAAGCGTTCAAAGGGAAAATGACCGCTGATGGGTTTCAGCCCCCTGGCATCAAGTTGCTCTTTGAATTTTTCGGGCGCTAGATTGTAAGTGCCTGCCAGTTCGACATACTGAATGCCGAAATCGCGCACTCGGTCGAGCGTTGCAGGAACATCTTTGGCAAATTGCGCGCGCAAGCTGTAAAGCTGAAGACCGATGGGCCCTTTGAAACTTGCGCTGGTGCCAGTCGTCTGCTTGAGCAAACCTAAATCCGCAAGCCATTCCTGAAAACGAAGATGCCAGGTTCCAAACGGTATGCCATCGCGCGGCTTGATGCCGCCAGCGTGCCCGCCGTGCCCGTAAATATGCAATTCGGCTGGAACACCGGCATTGAAGAGAGAATTATAGAACTCTACAGAGCGGGCGGCGGCGAACCGGTCATCGCTGCCAGCGCTGGTAAGAAAGGCCGGCGCCGCGTCTTTTGGCGCAGTGATGTCCATTGACGGAGTCCAACCCGCATATACCAGTCCAACAAAATTGGGACGGCAACTCTGTCGGTCAATTGGGTCGCTCGCCTCCGGGTTGCCGCGATCAAAGCGAATATTGGCCAGCGCTGCCAGCGCGCCTCCCGCAGAAAACCCCAGAATGCCGACCCTGCCAGGATTAATTCTCCACTCTCTGGCGCGGCTTCGGATGATGCGTATGGCGCGTTGCGTATCTTGAAGCGCCTCTCCTTCCACCGTATATTTGTAATTTGGAGTCTGTGCCAGACGGTACTTCAAAATGAAAACCGCCACCCCCATTTTATTCAGCCAGTCGGTCAAATCGTACCCCTCTGTGCCCACATTCGCTTCCCTGTGACCGCCGCCAGCAGCGATGATCATCGCCGCGCCGGTTGCCTTGTCGGGTGGCGGCAAAAACACCTCGATGGACGGACGGTGGATGTTGCGGATCTGGCGCACTTGCTGGCCGGGTTGCGGGTCAGGAGGATTGGTGATCTCTTTTTCGTTTACCCCTTGCAATGTGGTAGCACCAGTCGGCCAGAGGTAGACGACTTGTGGCGTAGACTCAGATGCGAAGGTTACAACCACACCCAGTGATGGCAGAAGCAACAGGAGATAGAGTATCTTGCGGAGCATTGACACGGATTCCTTTCTGAAACGACCTCTCAGTTGACTGGTTCAGACCAAGTTTTTCTGAATACACTCAAGTCAGGTTACCTTGTTTATTTACTTCCTATGGGGTTGAAACTAGCAATCCCAATAATTACGCTGTGCCCGTGAACCATTCTTGACTTGCTAACTGCGAGTTGGTCTGATTTTTCCTAGCCTAACTATAGAGGTTAAGAAAAAGAAATGTACCGTAGACTGTCTAGTCTGCGGAGCCCTGTGTTGCTCAAAAATTGCCGAACAACGAGAGCTTGCAGCCAGAATTGATGTTTTCTTTGCGTTTTTCAGTTCATGAAACATCCGCAGACTAGACAGTCTACGGTACGATTGGCGGCGCACTTCTGCTTTCCTCGG
>JANMSG010000669.1:0-20678 GCA_031389065.1 Acidobacteriota bacterium
CCCGCCCTCGACTTTCTCCTCGGTCCAGAAGTCATACCACACGCCGCGCGGCAGATAGAGATTGCGCGACGTTGCACCCTTTTCGGTTACCGGTGCAACCAGTATGTCGCGTCCCCACAGGTACTCATCGCCACGCCCCACTGCCACAGCATCCTCGGCATAATGCAGCCAGAGCGCACGTATGATTGGCAATCCAGTTTCGTGGCTCTCGCGAACGGCGCTGTATAGATATGGCATGAGCCGGTAGCGCAACTCCATGTACTTACGGCAGATCGGCTCCACATCGGGATTGCGCAACTCGCTCAAATCAGGGTTGGCAGCGCCGCCTGTGTAATTAGAGATTTCGTTATGCCCAAGCTCGCCTGTGTTCCAGCCCCAGGGCAGGCGTAGATGCCAGGTCCGCCCGTGCGAACGGAAGGACGGGCAGAAAGCACCGAATTGGAACCAGCGCACGTGCAACTCGCCTGTGTATTCCTTTGTCGGCACAAAGCCGCCGATGTCCGTGCCCCAGTATGGAATTCCTGTCAGCCCTGTGTTGACCGCAATGGGAACGTGCGTCTTGAGCGTTTCCCAGGTCGAATAGACATCGCCTGACCAGAGGAAAGCGCCGTAACGCTGCATACCTGCGTGGCCGTTGCGATGCAGCGCAAAGGGGCGTTCATTCGGACGCAAGGCTTGCGAGCCTTCCCAATACATGCGATGACGCGCCAGACGTGAAGGCGCATCAAGACCGTCGCCTTGATCCGGCCACCACCCGTCAACGCCTACGTCATAGAGCTGTTTGTGAACCGGCCAATAGCAACTCACCTGCCGATTATCCGGCCATTTGCCGTCAGCAGTGCGCCCACTTGGGAGCGGTGCAGCCGTGCAGGGATCATTGATGCTGCCTGTCAATTTTCGCCCTTCGATAACCGTGTGCAGCACGACCTTGAAGTTCTGGGCATGCAGCTCATCAATTATCTTCTTCGGATCTGGGAAGTTTTTCGGATGCCAGGTGAACTCTCCGTTATGTGTGTTCCAGCCGGATGGCGTGAAGTCTGTGCCTAGGTAGATCAAGGCATCGCAGGGCAACTTCTTCTCGCGCATGGTGCGCGCCACCCACTTGATTTCGTCTGGTCCAGCCAGCGTGCGGTGCGATTGCATATAGCCAAGCGACCACAGCGGCGGCATCTCCGGGCGTCCGGTCAGTCGCGCATATTCGGCCATCACCTGCGCGGGTTCGCGCGCCCCGACGATGAACACATCAAGCGGCAAGGCTCCGGCAGGGCTGCCTGCTAAAGCGCCCGCCACGCTGCTGGTCGGAGTATCTACGCCCCGCGGAGTCAGACGACCTTCTTGTCCGGTCAGATCAAAAGCTCCCACAGGGTGATGGATCAACATTGCCCAACCGTCTGTGCCAATCAACCATTGAATCGGCGTACGCCCCCCATGCGTGCGCAGACGATAACCGCCCTGGCCGTTGCGATTGGTGTAGGTTTCGCCGCGCCTGTCAAACTGCGGCCCGCCCTGACCGAAGGCGAGCACAGGTTTATCGCCCAGCAGGAAATTCATAACCCCTGTTTGTTCGTCCAGGCGCAGTTGCTGCACCAGTCGCCCGTCTTTGGCTTCGACGCGAATGACTAGCGGTTGAGGAGACAGCTTGACCACCAAGTCGCCACAACGCACACTCTGGGCGCGGGTGAGAGTCGTCAGACGCACGGAAGGCTTCGACCAGGTCTGCTGAACCAGCGAGCCGTCGTAGGGAATCGCTTGTGGCTTGCCGTTTTCAACAGGAACTACGCTGAGACGCACCGTGCGCGGGCTCACAGAACTCAGGGTGATTTCGACCGGACGTCCGGCGATGCGTAGGGTCGCGTCCTGCGCGGCGATGGTTTGAGAACCCAGCAGAACACCTGCACCGGCTGAGCCGAACCTCTTGAGCACTTCTCTTCGGGGAATTCGTCGCATCACTTTCCTCATAGCGGATTTCGATTGCGTTCCACTGTAGGGGCAAGGCTCGTCCTTGCCCGAATCGCCACAGGCGATGACTGTCATAGAGTTTGGTTCGCCCCGGGCAAGCACAAGGGTTGCGCTACCGCCAATTGCATTGGCAAACTGCTCTAGTAGGGCCCGCGAATATGCCGGGCCAGCTCTGCTTCATAAAATGTTCTGAGCCAGTCGTGCAACTTCGCGCCTACAAGCGGCAACTCGCTTGCTACAGAGTTCATCGCTGCCTGCGAAGGGTTCGTAGCCCCCGGAATGATCGTACTCACAGCGTCAAAATCGAGTATCCAGCGAAGCGCCATTTGAACCCTCGTCAGGCCTTCAGGAACAACCCCTTTCAAGCCTTCTACCAGATCAACCGCTTTCTCAAAAGGCAGTCCGGCGAAGGTTTCTCCGACGTTGAATTGCTGACCATCGCGGTTGAAACTAGGGCTTTGGTCCTACTTCCTGGTTTTCAAGCGAATTACCGAAAGTGAGTACGCCGGAAATTCATGAGTAAAGTTTGAGCTTACGCCAGTCAGCTGCCTGCTTAACGGCGCAATCTTTGTCGGGTTCTCAAACGAGTTCTCAGCCTTCGGATCGGCTGAAGTCAGGACCGTGAGCTTACCTTCAACGGCAAGGCTGGTTTCGCCGTTTATGCGGACGGCCATCGGCGCTGCTTCAGGGCTGCTATTGACGACTTTCAAAATAATATCGCCGGTAGCTTCGTCCTTGCCTGCTATCGCAAGCACTGTATCAACGCGTGCAAGCGCTACCTCTTTGATTAACTGTCCATCAAGATACGCGCGGACGTGGCGATTCTTGACCTCAACCTTGATGTCATACCAGCGACCCTCTTCAACACTGCCGCGAACGGCTCCGCCGGTTATCGCATCGCCAACCTGAATCGCATGCTGAGTGTTGCCCCAGCCACCGACATTGAACTGAACCCTTCGTCCATCAGCATAGCCTACAGAGACCAGAAACCCTTCTGCGCCTTTGAGCTTGCGCGCTTTCAGCGTGACCGTTACATCGCTCCAATCTTCCTTGCCGAAGTATGACCAGGCGACGACCGGGTCTTTTTGCCGGTAAACACCCTCCTCGACGACCCAGGTTCCTGCATTCCTCCTGCCACTTTCCGGTGTCCAACCTTCCGTTCCTTTCGTGAAATCGGCTTCATAGAGAAGCTTGCCCTCCTTTTCCACGCGAACCTCTTTGAACTCGGCAGCGGTGTTCCAGGTGCCGACTCCTATGCGACCGGCGATTGGCCTTTCAATCGTCTGGGCATACTCAACATTTGCCATCAGATTGACATCGGGAAGATTTTCGGCAAAGAGCTTGCAGGCATAGTAAGAGGCGCGCCCGTAGACACGGTTGCTGTCGAAGTGAATCAGGTTGACTTCCCAGTTGCGCGGCAGATGATTGACATTCTCCAGTAGCGGCGCATAGCTGCCCATCTTCACCAGGTCAGAATTTTTTTCCATGCTCATCATATAGACCGAGTCGTTTAAGGCAGCCAAAAGATTCCCTCTACCCACACCGCTATTGGTGGCGAACTCGCCGATGTAGAGTTCCCAGTCGCCGCGTTTGTATTTCGCGAAGCTGTCGAAATTTTCAATTGCCCAGTTCAGCGGCTTGTACGCATGCTCATCAACGATGTCTATCTTTCCTGCTGCGGCAATGGCGGGCTCGTCAATGCCGGCAATCCATGAACTGAGCGCCACTTTGATCTGCGGATATTTCGCTTTGATGGCTTGAAAAAACTTGGCGACTCTTTCACCATATCGCTGTCCCTGCTGTTCGTTGCCAACCTCAAGATACTTGAGTGGAAATGGTTTGGGATGCCCGTTTTTTGCCCGCACTGCGCCCCACTTTGAATCTGGCGGACCAATCGCGTATTCGATGGCATCGAGCGTATCCTGAATCAGCGAGGGCAACTGCTCGTCTGGAAGAAATGTGCCACTGCGGAAGGCGCAGGAGATGCCAACATTGACTACATAGAGCGCCTCAGCGGAGACATCTTCGCAATACTGTAGGAATTCGTGATAGCCGAAGCCGTCTGTGCTCCAATATCCCCAAGGGCTGTATGTGCCTGGGCGCTCTTCGATGGGACCAATCGTTGTCTTCCACTGGGGTCGTGTTTCTACGGCGATTCCCTCCACAAAGCAGCCGCCGGGCCAGCGCACGAAAGCCGGTCTGAGGTCGCCTATCATTTGGGCAAGATCGAGGCGCAGACCATTCGGGCGATTCTTAAAAGTCCGCGCCGGAAACAACGAAACAAAATCGAGCCAGACGGTTCCTGTAGAACCAAACGTCAGGACGAATCGCGCTCTGGCATCCGACCCCTTAGCCGTCAGCTTGCATTCGTACTTGCGCCACGACTGAGTTGAGACATTCTTGAAAACCTGTGTCGCCAGCACCTTGCCATCTTTACTTTCAAGAGAAGCCGTCATCGGGCCACGAAAATCTTTGTCGGCGCGGGCGTAGAAACTCAACTTGTAGTCCTCTCCCTGTTTCACCGCAATGCCCCAGAAGCCTTCGTTGAGGACAGCAACTCGTCCATTTGTTGCGGCGTTTGTGATGGCGACTTGAAGCGAGTGCGGCGTGGCCTGATTGAGCGGCTTTTCATCAACCAGATCAATCGCCGCAGTGCTACTTCCTGTGGTTTCCAGTGACCAGGCGGGCCACTGGCTCGTCACATTCCAGCGCATCTTCCAATCGCTGACTTTGGGTTGGTGCCAGAAGTGTGGGGTTCGCGGCGGAATCAGGAAGCCATCTTCCAGTTTGCAGGCAGGAGGAAGATTGGCATCCTCGAACCCACGATTCTGAATCAATTCAGCGTACAAACCGCCTTCGCCGGCGTGGCTGATCTCTTAAAGAAGATGCCATATAAGCTGGAAGGAATGCGAGAACCGAGTTTTTTGCATCGATTGTGATGCTCCCGCTTTCGGCAAATGCCGGGATGTTTGCCAACAACAGGCTCACTACCACCAGAGACATTGCAATCGCTTTCATTCTCATAAAATCCCCGAATCTTCCTTGGCATAGCCTCGCGGATGTTTCATCCGCCACTGCCAATCCGAGTCAATGATGCGGGCAAGCTCCGCATAAGCAGGCTTCCAGCCGAGAAGCAAGCGCGCCTTTTCAGCATTAGCAACCAGATGAGATGGGTCTCCCGGTCGCGGCGCTTGCATATGAATTGCAATCTCCTGCCCGGTCACCTGGCGCGCCGTCTCGATCACTTCCAGCACCGAATAGCCTTTCCCATTGCCAAGATTGATGCGTTCGGATTTCCCTCCGGCGCGCAAATAATCGAGCGCCAGAATGTGCGCGCTGCCCAGATCAGCTACGTGTATGTAGTCGCGTATCGCCGTACCATCAGGAGTTGGATAGGTATTGCCGTATACAGACACCGCAGGAATTTGTCCCAGCGCTGCAGCCAAAATATTCGGCAGGAGATGGCTTTCCGGGTCGTGACATTCGCCAAGATGTTCGCTTGCACCGGCAGCGTTGAAGTAGCGCAGAGCAACGAATCGCAGCCCGTAAGCCTGGTCATAACTTTCCATAATGCGCTCCATAAAGAGCTTGGACCAGCCGTAAGGGTTGGTCGGCTGCTGCGGGTGATTTTCAGAAATCGGAATCTGCTGCGGCTCGCCATAACTGGCGCAGGTGGAAGAAAAGACCAGGCGACGCACTCCCGCCTGGAGCAAGCCGTCAAGCAGCGCGATGCCTTGCGCAACATTGTTTTCGAAATAGCGCGCCGGTTCGGCGACAGATTCACCGACGTAGGCGAACGCCGCAAAGTGAATACAAGACTCAATATTGTGCTCGCCCGCTATGCGCGCCACCAGTTCGCGATCCCCTATATCCCCTTGGTAGAAAGGTATGTCGGCAGGAACCACAGCGCGGTGTCCTCGCGATAAGTTGTCCAGAACCACCACGCCTTCGCCGCGCCCGCGCAGCAGTTCAATGGTCACGCCGCCGATATAGCCAGCGCCGCCCGTAACAAGAATCATTTTTATGTTTCCTTCCCGAACAAGTAGAAGCGACCTTGCTAAAGCAATAGCTGTGATTTATCGCTCCATCTTATATTGTCGTCAATCTGTCTACTTGCTCTTTACACTTTCACTGCTTGTTTATAGTGAACATTGGGTTGCGAGCGCAACTCTTCTACCTACTCTTCCGGCGCGGTGTCGCTCAGGAAGTTTCCTCCTCCGATATTCATCATTTTTTTGAACCGCCAGCAGGCAAAAAGCGCCTAGGTTTCATATTGAAAACCAGCACCTCCCCTGTCCGGTCTAACGAGCAGACGGCAGGAGAGGTGCTACAGCGGACCCTTGTTCTAGAAACTGAGCGTACCGCGCAGGTTTATGGAGCGGTTCCCGATCGGCGCACTCTGCACGCCGAACGAAGGGCTGAAGACATTCGTGTCCAGAAAGACTTCATTATTGATCCCGCGGAAGCCCCACCTCGGATGATTCAGGACGTTGTTGAAGCTGGCAAAAAGCCCGAAGTGAATCCGTTCAGTAATCACAAAATTCTTGGTCATCGAAAGGTCCCACTGAAACGTATTCTTATCGCGGATAAACAACAAATCTCCAAATTCGCCGGGCGTCGTGTTCGGCAGCAAGAACTGAGGATTGGCTCGACCATCGGGACCGATGAGCCTCGGATCAACCGCGAGTCGCTGCAAATCCGTGGTGCCTACTCTGCCAGTTAAACGGGTGCGTGGTGCGTTGAACATCTCCTGAATCTGTTCCAAGGTGACACCCGGAGCGAGTCGGACGCCGCCTGAAGCAGGGTTGGTGCTGGTGTTGACGGTCTGGAATCCTCCGGTCAGTTGGATAGGCTGCCCTGTATTGAGCACAAAGATCGAGCCCAGATTCCAGCCGCCAACTATGCCGTCGAGAATGCGGTTTTCGATTGACAGCGAGCGCCCGCGCCCAATCGGCAGATCATAGGTTCCAAAGGTCTGTAGGACATGGCGTATATCAAACTGAGAGACCCTTTTGTCCATGCCGATATTGCGCAACGTTGTAAAATCAACACTCTGGTTCTGGTTGTCTGCCGGAAGATTGGTGAGACTCTTGCTCCAGGTGTAATTCGTTGTCCAATTCACCGCGTTGGCAAAACGGTTCCTGACCGTAATCTGCAAGCCATGGTAACTGTTCCAACCTGTGTCATCCACATAGGTCATACGACCGGCAACGAAGGGATTGAGCAGGAAGAAGTTGATCGGCAGTGTCCCAGGCGCATTGGCCGCCGGTAGGACACGTGTGCAGGGGCTGAAGGTATTGCCGAACATTCGACAGACATAGTTCTGGTTGGTGGCCAGCGTGTTGGCCAGCGCGCCAGCCGCGCCAGTGTCCAAATTGGTGATGAAGCCGGTGGACTGGTAGCCGGACCCAGCCGCGATCGCTGCTAGCGAACCGCGCGCCCCGAAAGCGGCGTCGAAGATCGGCAGCGCAACTTGCCCCGCCAATCCGCGATTGGCGAAGGTGCAAGCTGGCCGACCAGGTTGGCCGCACCCGTCAGCTCGATTGGCAGCCAGGTTCCGCTGCGCGTTCTTGAATTCCTGTAGGAAGCCGTTTTCAAAGATGTTGACTTCATTCAAATTGCTGGTGCGCCAGGCCAGGTGCGCCTGATTGCCCACGTATCGGGCCTCGACCACGGTGTTGCTACCGAACTCGCGCTGGATGCCAAAGTTCCAGTTGATGGTGTAGGGGGCGCGCAGCGTGGGGTCGAATCCACTGATGGTCCGCGCAAAGGTCTGGTCTGCCTGGTTAATGAGCGTCTTATATTCGGCAGTGGTGAAGGCAAATGACGAAGCTTGCAACGGATTGGCGACGATGTCTGAAAGCGTATAAAACGCTGGCAAGGCGGTCTGTCCCGGCTGTCCCGATATGAGATTGGTCGCATTGATGGTCTTACCCGCATTGGGGCCAAGGTTTGCAGCAAAAAATTGTGTGCCTTCATCATAGACAATCATGCCATAGGAACCGCGAAGCACGGTTTTCGAACCGCCAAGGAGTTTGCCCAGCCAGCCCTCGGTTTTGGTGGGGTTCCAGGCGAAGCCCAGGTTTGGCGCCAGATTGAGCCAATCGGTTTTGTAGGGTATGCGCCCGACCTCGACAGTCGGATTGTTGTTACCGCTCAGCGACCCCGGAGTAAACAGCTTTGTCGAAGGACCAAAAAGGCTTGCCAAATCCGGGGACGCGGTAATCTTGTTGACATCGTGCATGGGACCTTGAATCTCCCAGCGTAGCCCGTAGTTCAAGGTCAGACTACGTTTAATGCGCCAGCGATCCTGGGCGTAGAATCCGCCCATAACCGAGCGCGTCCAGGTGAGGTTATGGAAGCCGTCGTATTTGAGAGTGTCTGGGTTGACGACGCGGGTGAAGCTTGCCTGTGCGACTCTGCCGGTCAACAGGTTGTAGAGGGCTAAAGGGTCGCCCAGTTGAGTGCTGTTGATACCCGGAAGGGTAGTCGTAGTGAAGGCACTCGACACCTGTAAAGGGTCGCCAGCCGGTGTGCCAGTGGCGTATGTGGGAACCGGAAAGACCTCTCCGCTGTCGTTCCAGTCCGTCTTGCGGTAACTGGCGCCCAGTGTGATGGTGTGTTCTCCACGGTTTAGCGTCAGTGTGTCATAGCTCGTGGTAATGAAATGGCGGCCCGTAACATTCGCCTGATCAATAAACGGCACCGTGGGACCGAACGGCAGCGTGGCGCCGATGCGTAACGGCTTGCCATTGAACTGATAGTAGGGACCATAGTCTGACGACGCATTGGTGTCGCCGCTATGCTGCACACCGTAGCGGAATTCGTTGAAGGTTCGCGACGACAAAGTGGATTGCAGCGCCGCCGACCATACGAAGTAACCCAGACGAAAGGGATTCGTCCTGCTGGTCTCCGGCACCGGCAAACGCCTTTCGCCGGCCTGCCAGTTATGCCTGTAGTTCCAGGTAAATGACACCTGCTGTTTCGGCGTGACGAAGTAATCGAACCGGACGGTGGGGAAGTAGGCATAGTTGTTATTCTCTGCGTTCCAGGTATAGGTATCACGGTTGAGGTCTGTGTCGGCAATCTGAGTGGCATGCTGCGGAATCTGGTTGTTGATACCAAGGATCGCTTGTACCACCGGATCAAGCTTCGTCGGAACGCCCTGCCTCGTTCCGGCAAGATCCAACACGTTCACAGTTCTTATCTGATTGGTGGAGCCGCTCGCGACATAGGTATAGATGCCTCTCTGGGCTTCCGGCGTCAGCACGGTTATGGTACGGGCATTAGTAACGGGTGAATAGCTGCGCTCGAAATTGACGAAAACGAACATCCTCTCCTTAAAGGAGCCAAAGGGAAGCAGCGGGCCCCCGAAATTTCCCCCGTAGTCGTGAACTCGATTAAAGACCCGATTCAGCTTCTGGGCATTTCTAGACCAGCTATTGGCATTGAACTGCTCGCTTCGAGGCTCGTAGAAAATGCTGCCATGGTATTTGTTGCCGCCACGTCTGGTGGTGAACTTGATATTGGCTCCGCTTTGCGCGCCGGAGTCTGCACCCAGACCGCCGGTTTCCACCGATACTTCCTCGACGGCGCCCAAACGCACCGGAACGGTCATGAAAAATACCGTGCCGCCGCTTTTAAAACCGTTTGAGGCATCATTGATTCCATCAACGGTGACGTTGACAGCACCACCGGGCAGGTTGTTATATCGTGTGCTGCCGCCAGTAGGAGGAGTTGCCCCGGGTGCAAGCCTCGCCAGAGCCAGTACATTGCTGCGGTTTGCGACGGGCAATCCGGTAATCGTCTTTGCCGCAATGCTACTCGACACCAATTGGGAGGAGGTCTCCAGCCCTTGCGAACCGCCTCCAACAACAGTGATCGTTTCTGATGTCGCGCCGACCTCCATATTAATTCGCACGTCCGTTGTCTGGCTGGTCGAAACCGAGATGTTGCTGACGACGGACGTTTGAAATCCCTGTGCCGACACCGTTACCTCGTACAAACCACTCGCCAAATCCGGAAACAAGAAAGTCCCACGGTCGCTTGAGATGGTTTCCTTTGTGATGCCGGTTTTGGTATCTTTCAGGACAACTTTACTGTTCGGGATCACGGCACCCGTCGGGTCTTGAACAGTGCCGGAGATCGCTCCAACAATTCGTAGCTGCGCAAAAACCGACTGTCCGCCAAATACCAGCGCAGCCGCCACGATAATCATAATGATGATAAGCCTTGGAAAACGTTCACGTTGCATATTTCCTCCTTCTGACAGACACAACCTACAGGTGATGTCCGATGTGGTCATGGTGCAGTTTTTCCAGACCCGTAAATTACCAGAGCCTTGACGCCGAACCTCCAGAGTCATTTAACTTGGGTAGTGGATCAGTCGGGTGGGAAGAGCCTGGCGGAGATGTCCGACAAACTTCAGTACATTGGAAGCTAAGTTTGTTGAGGTTAGGGGGAAGTTCAGAGTTACGCCTTCAGGCGTGAAGCCTCTGTATCAACTCACGCCTGAAGGCCTAACTCTGAACCTCAAGAAATTTAGGTTCCAGTGTATCAGTTTGTCGTGTGTTTTGAGGCAGCGACAAACTGAAGTTTATCGAACTTCCCACCCGACTGATCCACTACCATTTTGCGTTTCCTCACCAAGATGGTCCAGGCTGGTCAGCGCCTTACGCGAAACTGAAAAGCAGTCTAGACCTGTTCTAGTAGAACACTGGAGGAAGCGATCTGTCTTGAATAATTGTAAGATGGGTTGAACCTGCTTAGGAAAAAGGAGGATATTTGGGTCATTATCGCTTTTATTAATCACAACGCAGCCATAATTGCCCCGATGGGGTGGTAGAGAGTAGCCTGTGTGCAACCACTGGGATAGGAGTCGTGCACCTCATCGAGTCCTGAAAGCGCGAAAGTCACTCTACATTCGCCTTATAAGCAAGGGCAGATAAATTACCTTTTGGTTTCCAAAGCGCTTTTCGATAAACTACAGGACGTGGGGAACGAGCGACGAGGCATATTCAGAAATGACACATCGCACTTTCCCGCAGTGACAGACAAAGTAACTCAAGCCGCAGACTATGCAGCCGTCTGGACCGAGTTCAATATTTAATCGAAGGATAAAAAAATAGAAAAAGTGATAGAACCAAGAATTATTTCGCTCATCGCCAGCGCCACGGAAATCGTTTGCGCACTTGGAATGAAAGACAGACTGGTCGGAAGGTCGCACGAATGCGACTTTCCACCTGCGATCAAAACCCTGCCCCAATGCACCAGCCCTAAATTCAACGTCGAAGGCACCAGCTACGAAATAGACCAGAGAGTGAAAGCCGTTTTGCAGGAAGCCTTGAGCGTCTATCGGGTGGACGCGGAAATGCTCGAAGGATTGCAACCCACGCACATCATCACGCAATCGCAATGCGAAGTCTGCGCCGTGAGTTTGAAAGACGTAGAGCAAGCGGTTTGTCAGTTCACCAGTTCGCAACCCAAAGTCGTATCGCTTGAACCGAACGCGCTCGCAGATATTTGGCGAGACATTCAAAGCGTCGCAGACGCCTTGGACATCCGAGAGCAAGGCGAAAAACTCAACAACGATTTGCAAAGTCGTATGGAGTCCATCGTGCAAGGCGCGCGAAAGCTTGATTCCCGCCCGCGTGTTGCGTTGATTGAATGGATAGAGCCTTTGATGGCGGCGGGCAACTGGATGCCGGAACTTGTAGAGATGGCTGGCGGTATCAATCTTTTTGGCGAAGCGGGGAAGCATTCGCCCTGGATGACCTGGAAAGAATTGGTGGCAAGCGATCCTGACATCATCATCGTCACGCCTTGCGGATTCGACGTTGCGCGAACTCTCGAAGAGATGCCTCTGCTCAGCGCCAAAAAAGAATGGGCGGAATTGAAAGCTGTTCAAGAAGCGCAAGTCTTCGTTGCCGACGGCAATCAATATTTCAATCGTCCGGGTCCACGTGTCGTGGAATCATTGGAAATCCTGGCAGAACTTTTTCATCCGAAGGTTTTTCATTTCGGACACGAAGGCGCGGGTTGGGTCAGATTTAGTGAATAGTGAATAGTGAATAGTGAATAGTGAATAGTTTTAGATAGATTCGTTGCTTTTAATTTTACCTTCAATCACTAGACGGACTGAATAACCCGACTGTGGTCACTATTCACTATTCACTGTTCACTATTCACTGTTCACTGTTCACTATTCACTGTTCACTGTTCACTTGGAGAAAATATGACCAGACAAAATATTTCGAGCGGAGCGAAGTGGGAACCTATCGTTGGCTATTCGCGTGCCGTGCGCGTCGGCAATGCGGTTTATGTTTCTGGGACTACGGCGACGGATGAAGACGGCAATATTGTTGGTGTTGATGATGTGTACGCGCAAGCTATTCAGACCTTGAAAAACATAGAACGCGCGCTGCATAAAGCCGGAGCGAAATTGGAAGATGTAGTTCGCACACGTATGTTTGTGACGAACATTAATGATTGGGAGTTGATAGGAAAAGCTCATGGCGAATTTTTCAGACAAATCAGACCTGTAACGAGCATGGTTGAAGTGAGTCGTTTGATTGCGCCCGAAATGCTTGTTGAAATCGAAGCCGATGCAGTAATCATTGATTCACAAACATAAAAAAGGAATCGGTATTGAAAAATCTGGTTACTGCCACAGACTTCGTTTTGCTGCTTTCAGCAACAGGTAGCGCGCAGGATTGGCAAAGTAGCGTAAACCAGTATGGACACCGCAAAGCGCAAGTATCGGCAGATGGGAAAACGCCGGATGGCGTTAAGAAGACGACCCTAACGATTGAATGCAGTTCCGGAAACGACGGCGCGGCTCCTGTAGGGAAAGAAGCAATGAAAGGTTGCGGCAACCCCTAAAAAAATAAAGCTTTCCGAATTGCCTGCTTAAAGATAGGAGCGCGGCGCATCCGGGTCTGAATTTCATAGCCACAATTGATTGATTGCTACATACTGAATTCAAATGCGCCGCGCTTTTTCGATGAACACTTAATTGGCAATAATTTTTCTTACGTCTCTATAAAGAGAGCGTAGGTTTATGCAGTTGAAAGCCACTCTGATTTCCGTTGTTCTTTCGTTATTTTTGTTTTCTGCAGGCTGTAACTTCACGAGCCTTTACCTTTGTGAAATTCGTTGCGTTTCCCTTTCCATCACTGATGACCAATGCTTGAGCTGTCATTGAAACAAAACAGTAGCGTGATGTTTTGATTTCGCATCTTTCGCTTCTCGATTATTTGGTGCTACACTAGCTGACCTTAGGAAACGCGACACCACAAAAGATCAGACAAATAGCTTTCCGGTTTCAAACAGGAAAGCTGCGCAAAAATCGAGCATATTACTATCACTCAAGTTTTTTATTTTATTTCGACTGCTTCAAAGAAAGCCGGAGGAGTCGGTCTGGTAAGGAATCCCATTTATGTCGCTTCACGCCATCAACAAATCGCTCTCATCTAAACTTTATGCTTTTAGTCTCATCGTTTTTCTTATCATCTGTGGTAACCCAATTGCTCTGGCGCAATCTGCGGAGGAAGGAGCGATTTATTCTCTGGCTGCAAAATATTTTGAGTTGTATCAGAAGAAAGAGTTGGATGGCTTGATGCGACTGTGGAGCGACAAGTCACCGGACTTTGCTACAAATCAACAAATCCTGCAAAAGACTTTCGCAGATAACGACAAGCTTGAGTTGAAGAATTTATCTATTCGCAGCCTAGTGATTGCTGGCGATAAGGCAAGTGCGCGAGTCGCCCTTGAAATCAGCGCGCTTGAGGCGAAGACGGGCAAACCTGCTGCAGGCTTTGGCAAATGGAACCGCACCCTTCATTTTTCAAAAGAAGATAAAGATTGGAAGATCCTGCGAATTGTCTCGAGCGAGGAAGAACTGGTTGCAACCATAGTCGAAGCTCAAACGGATGAAGAGCGCAAATCATTTATAGAGAGTAATCAGGAGTTGCAGAATGTTGAATTCGTCAGCTTCTTAACCAAACAAGGGCGACAGCAATTCGATCAAGGGAATATGGCTCAGGCTCATTCTCTTTATCATCTTTCCCTGAGTGTTGCCGAAAAAATCGGCGACCGTGCAGGCAAATCAAATGCCTTGCGATTAATCGGTCTGTATCACTACCGGCAAGGTCGCAAAGAACCGGCTTTGCAGTATTACAAAGAGAGCTTGAGTCTGGCAAAAGAGGCAGACAACAAAGAGTTGACAGCGCGCGCGCTCAACAGTATAGGGGTTTTTCATCAACAAGGCTCGGAACACGAAGAAGCATTAAAATATTTTCAGCAAGTCAAACTAATCGCCCTGGAGATGCAAGATGATACTCTGCTACTGATGGCCTTGAATAATGCAGCATTAGTTCATCAGGGATTAGGCAAGTACCTCCAAACCTTAGATGAATTCACACAAGCGTTGAGCATTGCCAGGAAATTAGACAACAAGTATCAGATGATCATTTTGATGAATAATATAGGTACGATTAATAGACACTTAGGTAAATATGATGAGGCACTAGAGTATTTTCAGGAAGTCAAAAATCTCGCGGTAAAATATGGCTACAAGGCAGAAGTTTCCGGAGCACATATAGGCATGGGAGATAGCTATCAATTTCAGGGAAACCTTACGAAAGCTTTAGAGGAATATGAGAAGAGTAGGATCATCGCAGTCGAGTTAAATGATAAGGCTTCGATGGCAAGAGTAACCCTGGGATTAGGAGTTATTCAGGTGAGGCAGGGAAATTACCCACAGGCTTTAGCCTATTATAAGGATGCCCTGAAATTATATGAAGAATTAGGAGAAAAAAAATCGATTGCAATCTTGTGGGGAAATATTGGCGCAATGTATGTGTGGCTGGGCGACTTCGCCCAGGCGCTTGAATATTACAACAAAAGCTTAATCCTTTCCGAAGAAATCGGTGATCAAGAAAGTATCGCTGTCGCGTTAAGCGAAATCGGGGGATTACATCATCGCCAGGAAAATTTACCGCAGGCCTTGAAGTATTATGAAAGGAGTTTGAGTGTAGCAGAAAAGTGCAACTGCACGGAACAGATTCTCACGGCATTGGTAAACATAGCAACGTATTACGCCGAGGGGAAACAATACGCTCAATCATTGAAGAATCTGGAAAGCAGCTTAAAGCTTGCCAGAGAAACGAATAACAAATATGGGATGGCTTTGTCTCTGGATTACATCGGATTAGTCAATCAAAGGCAGGGCAAAATAACAGAGGCGCTGGAAAATTACAGGGAGGGATTAAAGCTTGCCGAAGAATTAAATAATAAAGAGCGTATGATTCGTTTTTTTTACAGAATCGCTGATGCGTATCGGAAGCAGGAGAAATTTACTGAGTCATTAGCATTAACCGACCGTGCCGCTGTAATGGCTAAATCAAGTAACAACCTGGATGCATTAATGCAGATTTTTTCTATCTCAGGAGAGAGTCATCGCGGGCTACATCAAAATGAACAGGCAAAGCAATCCTTCATAGAATCAATCGCGGCTATCGAAAAAATCCGTGAAGGGTTAGTTGGCAACGAGCAAGTAATACAGAATTATTTGAAGAATAAGAACGAACCTTACCACGCCATGATTGATTTACTGGTTTCTCAGAACAATGCTTCAGAAGCCTTAGCCTATGCCGAACGATTCAAGGGTCGTGTGCTTCTGGAAGCTTTGCAAAGCGGCAAGGTTAATGTTTCGAAAATTTTGTCTGCGCAAGAGCAAGCGCAAGAGCGCAAACTGAAAGGAGAACTCATCTCTTTCAATACTCAAATCGCTCGTGAGAATTTGCAAGACAAACCCGCTGAAGCAAAGCTCAATACTCTGCAAGTTCTGCTGCAAAAAGCTCGCCAGGAATATGAAGATTTTCAATTCACTTTATATGCTGCGCATCCTGAACTCAAAGTTCAACGCGCAGAGCTGCAGCCCGTTACACTCAACGATGCGAACCAGATTCTTCCTGATTCGAATTCCGCGCTGCTTGAGTTCGTCATTAAAGATGACAAGTCTTTCTTGTTTGTCATAACGAAGAAGGACAGCTTATCAAAAGCGATTTCACAACCATCAACCTCGCCGCAAAATCAGATTGACTTGAAGGTTTATACTCTCAATATCAAGCAGGAAGAGTTAGCCACGCTCACAGGAAATTTCACTACGCTCATTGCCAGTCGTAGCGCCGGCTATAAAGCATCAGCTGCGAAACTCTATGACCTCCTGCTCAAACCCGCTCAAGCTCAATTGCAAAATATCAACAATCTCATCATTGTCCCTGATGATGTGTTGTGGGAATTGCCTTTTCAAGCTCTTCAATCTTCGCCGACTCGTTTTCTCCTTCAAGACTATGCCATCTCTTATGCGCCATCGCTCACCGTTCTCCGAGAGATGAACAAGAAAAGAAGCATCAAAACCAACCCTTCTTCTGCCACACTTCTGGCTTTCGGCAATCCCGACATTGGCAAAGAAACCAAGAGTCGCGTCGAAGCTATTTATATGGACGGAATGCTTGAGCTGCTTCCGGAAGCAGAACGTCAGGTCAAAGCCTTGGCTCAACTCTACGGTTCAACACAAAGCCAGACCTACATCGGCGCAGAAGCAAACGAGGCGCGCATCAAACGGGAAGCCGGTCGCTACAGAATTCTTCATCTGGCGACACACGGCATACTCAACAACACAAGCCCTATGTATTCGCACCTTCTGCTTTCGCAAGCGCCAGGTGATGTCAACGAAGACGGATTGTTGGAAGCCTGGGAAATCATGAAGATGGATTTAAATGCAGACCTTGCCGTGCTATCGGCTTGCGACACGGCACGCGGAAAAGTGAGCGCCGGCGAAGGTGTCATCGGCTTATCCTGGGCATTATTCGTCGCCGGCTGTCCGTCAGTAGTCGTGAGCCAGTGGAAAGTGGAATCGGCAAGCACCACGAAACTGATGCTCGAATTTCATCGAAGGCTCAAAGCCAATGTTGTGCAGCCCAAGTCACAAGCAACCAAAGCAGCAGCGCTGCGACAAGCCGCTTTGAAATTGCTGGCGAGCAAAGAGTACCAGCATCCCTTCTACTGGGCGGCTTTCATAGTGGTTGGCGATAACTCCTGGAATTGATTTGCGCCTTGCCAGGTGATTTTCTGAAAGGTTGTAAGGCTTAGCGCTTTTGTGTTCTCGGAATCTGTAGACTACGCAGAAGTTTCTTTGCCAATTTGGACTTCGGGTTTGCCGCAACCAAGGATTTGAATTCGCGCTCTGCCTCGTCGAGCAAACCGGCTTGAGCGTAAAGCGTGCCGAAAACCAGATGTGAATTGTATGTGCGTTTGGCTCTGCTCAACTCATCATATTTCGTTTGCTCTAAGACTTTGAATTTCGCAGGAGGCGTCGGAGGCGTGGGCGCGAGAATCTCTTCGTTCCCCTTTTTTGCTGCGACTTCCCAGGAATAAATCGCGCCGCGCTTGAGCCCGTTGGGCAATGTCCAACGGGTCGTTGCTAACGGAGAGCTTTTCGCCACTTGATTCGCCTCCGCATCATAGACAGTTACGACATATTCCGTAGCGCCGTCTAAGATGCCCCAGTTTAAGGTTGGACGGTCAGATTCTATGATTTTGCTTTGCGGATTAAACAACGAAAAAGATTTCTTCTTATCGTTGTCGCCCATTAACACTTCTTTCTTGGCGATCAATTCTCTGGGGAGTGCAGGCTTTCGTACCTGTTGATTCACCAACATGTTTTTGATTAGCTGTTCAACCTCCGGCGGTAGTGCTTCAATTCCTGTGAGCGCGCCTTGCTCGATAGCTACTTGCCTGCCGTTGTCGTTGAGCGATTCGGTGTCTCCTGACGAATCATCTACCCAGGGATTTTCATAAAGCTGTAGCTGGGCAATTTGTGATTGAAGTTCTGGAATATCCTGAACCTGTTTCTGAAGCGCATCGTTTTTTTGTTGCAGTTGGCTGAGGCTGTTACTTAAATCTGTGATTTGTCTTTTCAATAGCAAGGAGGTGATTAAAAAGAGAACAACTACAGCAAGAGTCGTTGCTTGAAGCGCCATTCCCCATGCCGATTCGCGCCAGAATGCATTCGCTTTCTCCCAAAAGCCAAGTGGTTTTTCAAGCGGATAATCTTTTGCAGGAAAAGTATTCAATGACGCTTTGAAGGCGTTCAGGTCTTGAACATCTGCGCGACACGGTTGACAAAACATCAAGTGGCTATCGGCTATTTCACGGTCTGCATCGTCGAGATCACGATCCACATAATCGGCAATTTCTTCAGGCAACAGATGTGGCGTTTGGTCATCTGTGGTCGCTTTCAATTCAGAGCCTAAAGTAGTAAACAGATTGTTCAGTGGATTCAGTCCGGCTAATTTCTCGCGACAAATCAAGCACGACTCCAAGTGGTCGCACACCGACAATACCTCGGCTGACGTGAGATTCTTCTGCCTATATTTTTTGAGCGCTTCTTCAGAAATATGATCTGACACGGGCTTCCTTCACGAACCAATCGCCTTTACCAAGGCTCATATAATGTATGCGATAAATTTCCTCAGCATATTACCATTTCAGAGGTTTTCTTCACTTTTTATTTGCTCATTTTTCGCATCAATCGTTCACGCGCAGATTTACGCAGATTGATGACCTGCTGCCTGGTAACTTTCAAATGCGTGGCAATCGTTGCATCATCCATCGGCAAATCATTCCAAATCTCTGCAAGATGTTCGGCTGACATCCCCAACACTTCAGCGATTTCACGAAATGAAGCGATGCCCGTGATGGGAAGCAAAGCGATGACGCCGTATCCTGTTGCATCTGTCAGATTGAGCAGCAGCGCATTGCGTTGTCGCTCAGGCAGTTGGCGGATTTCGGACCAGATACTTTCCAGATACATTCGCTTTTCTACTTCGGTTTCGATATTGGCGCGCCTGTCAGGCAATTGGTTGAGCGCACTGCCCGCCATGCCCTTGTCGCTGTCTCGATCCGCCGCATAATCTTTTATGCCCCATAACTCGGCAGCAATCTGTACCAGATCATTCAGCTGAATGGGTCCGCCGATCCATTTAAAAATTGCCGTCAATAAAGCGGCAGGGTTGTCGCTTGTCCCTACGCCTTGAGGCAACTCCGATTGTTTGAAAGTTTGCAGATTGTCGCGCAATTGACGAAGCCGCACATTGCTTCTTGCTTCTGGCTGATTTTGCCATTTTACGAAGCCGCAGATTAATTCCCCATTCTGGTCTTTCCACAAAGCAAAGCCTTGCCAGCGGGTTAATACATATCGCAGTCGGTTTTTGAGACTGGAGCGTTGCGGATTTTTCTTGCGCAAATCTTTCGCGCAAGCTTGATAAGCGATCACCGCAACAAGGCTGCGAAAATCTTTAATGCCCATTTGCGAAGGCTCAGCTTTGAACTTCCGCAGTCGCATAAGCACCTCTAAAATGATTTCACTGAAGATGTCTTCTGCTTCTTGAGAACTGGAATTCGTCGAGGCAAAATTCGTCGAAACACCCAGCTTATATCTCAATACTCCTTCAATGACCGGCTCCGCATGTTCTGAGATGAGTTGCGCCGCCAGATTTTGCGATTCGATTTCACTGGCCGCCTTCAAGTAGCGAAGCAACAATGAATCAATTTGTAGCGTGATATCTTGACCATCATCCACTGTATTTTTAGGTTGCAAAACACTCTACCCCGTGAACTTGTGCAAATGCCTTGCCAATCCAGAGAGGCTCGATGAGATAAAAAGCACAAGTTCCAACTACGATTATTCGGCGCTTGAATTTAGGTCTTTGGGAATAACTACATGGCGCATTAAACGCAATATCAAATTTTTACGACGATCTACGCGACTGCGATTCTTTGTCGGATTGTAGGCGTTGAGGGGACCCGGAACCATTGCCGATAAGAACGCCGCTTGCTCTGTACTCAATGAGGCGGCAGAGGTGTTGAAGTAATGGCGAGCGGCGGCTTCGGCTCCATAAATTCCATCGCCCCATTCAATGACGTTCAGATAAATTTCCAGTATGCGCCGCTTGCTCAGTATTTTTTCCATCTCCCAGGTGATCAATGCCTCGTGCAACTTTCGCACAGGGTTCTTTGAGGTTGAAAGAAATAAATTTTTAGCAAGTTGTTGACTGACGGTTGAGGCACCGCGATGAAATTTTTTCTCCTCCCAGTCTTTCTCTATCGCTTTTTGCATCTCTTCCCAATCAAAACCTTCATGGTCGAAAAACTTCTGATCTTCACCTGCCAACAGCGCCCTCACTAATTTCGTCGAGATGCGATCATAGGGAACCCATTGCTGTTCTCGGATAACTTGACGACCTTCGCTCTCTGCTTCCGAAGCGCGTTGTTGCATCATCGCCGTGACTTGAGGATTGGCACTCTTGTATCGAAAGACCAGAAACAGAATCCAGGCGTGATAAAGGATGGCAAAACCCAGCAAACCGACAAGGATGATCTTTGCCCATTTGCGCCATCGCGGTTTGGCTTTCTGAGTCTTTCTGACTTCATGAACGACTTGAGTCATAGGCGCATTATAACCTGAAAATACTGACATCGCAGATAGGAAATTTGCTATGCAAACTGCTCCCGTGATGCTTCTAGCTAAACGTCGCCCTCTCTTAAAATGTTCATGTATCTATTCAAGTAGGCTTATTCTTGTTCTCTTTGTTCATCGCTTGCCAGATGTAATAAACCGGAATGCCCAATAAAATCAGTACGGACACCAGCAC
>JANMSG010000670.1:0-4683 GCA_031389065.1 Acidobacteriota bacterium
GCCAAATTTATATTTAGAGACCTTGACTTGTGCAACAAAGACGTTGTACAACGTCTTTGTTGCACAACGGTTCTGTTGTACAAGTTTAAACATGGATGGAAGCTGGATTTTAAGGAAAACGATGGAACTGCTATACAATCCTGACCAAATGCCCGAAGAAGAGATTAAAGAGACCTTTGTTGCCCGTCAGTCTTTAATTGATGAGATCATTTCCCTCATTGAACGCCAGAGCGATGGTGCAGGCGTTCAACATCTGGTCATCATAGCGCCACGCGGCATGGGCAAAACGACTGTTATGCTGATGGTCAAGTTCGCTATCAAAGACCGTGGGCTTGCAGGCAAATGGCAAGCCGTTAAGTTCACCGAAGAATCGCCAAGCATTTATGATCTGGCGGACTTCTGGCTTGAAGTCTTGAAATTATTAGTTGCCGATACCAAAGACAGGGACTTGGAGCGGCGTATCAAAGAGATTGAAACCAAGTATCGCGACAATGAAGATTTGCAGGAAGCGGCTCTGGCATTGATTAAAGACTGGCGGCGCGAGCACGATAAGCGACTCGTCTTGTTAGTCGAAAATCTCGATATGATTCTTCAGCAAATCAATGACGAACGCGACAACGCAAGATTGCGAAGCGTGTTGATGAATGAAGGCACGATGATGTTGATTGGTGGCGCGACTTCAATCTTTAAAGAGGCGCGGGAATACGATCAGGCGCTTTATAACTTTTTCAAGATTGAGAATCTCGCAGATTTGCGCTTTGAGCAGATGAAAGAACTGTTGCTGAAACGCGCAGAGGTGGACAAGATTGAGAACTTTGAACAGAAGATCGAGCAGAACAAAGGTCGTTTACGCGCTCTTGAATATTTTACGGGCGGCAATCCCCGTCTGGTGCTAATGCTCTATCGCGTGGTCAAGAATTCCGCCTTGAAAGATATCCAGCGAGAGTTGGAGAAATTGCTTGATGAGGTCACGCCTTTCTTCAAACATAAACTCGAATATCTGCCGCCGCAACAGAGAAAGATTCTCGATTACATCGCAAGGGTCAGCGCGATAACCAGAGAAGGCGTCACACCTGGCGAAATAGCCGAAGCCGTTCGATTAGCTCCCAATCAAGTCAGTTCACAACTCAAACGCCTTGCGGAACTCGGCTACGTTCGTGCAGCGAATTTGCGCCGCCGCGCTTCGTATTACGTCTTGAGCGAACCGCTCTATGCAATCTGGTATCAGATGCGTTTCGGGCGCAAACAGCGCGAGCGCATGGGATGGTTAATCACTTTTCTGAAAGTCTTTTACACACATGAAGAAATGCCCAAACAAAGCAGCGATCTGGATTCAATTTTCCGCGAGCGATTGCAAGCCGGACGGCTGGAAGATGCCCGCGACACCTTGGCGTTGCATGATTGTTTATCCGAAGCGATGGAAAATATTCCGATGCGCATCAGAGCGAAAGAGAGAGTGATTCGCAGCTACCTGAAAATCAATGATACCGAAAAGGTGAAGAAAGATGTGCTTCTTACTGTCAATCTTGAAGACCTGTCCAAAGAGATGCTGGAAGAGCTTGTGGAATCAGAATGCATCAGTGAAGAGCAAGCCCTTCGTGCATCCATCAGAAAAGATTTAAATGAAGAGCAAGCTCTTCGCGCCACCATCAGAAAAGATTTAGAGGCGGCGACAGCAGAAGAAAAAGAATTTGCCGAAGAGGTGGCATTGGCTTCGGTGACATATTTCAAAGGCAAATTTGAGGACAGCTTGAAACATCTGGACCGCGCCCTCGAAATCAAACCTAATGATGACCAAAATTGGTACAACCGCGGCCTCACGCTGAGTAGTTTGGGCAGATTCGACGAGGCGGTTGCCAGCTACGACCACGCCCTTGAAATCAAGCCCAATGATGACCAGGTTTTGAATAAGCGCGGCGTTGCTTATCTGTTTAAGTTTATGAATTTCATACCCAGTGGAAATTTTGATGTAGCAAGAAGCGAATGGCTTGAAGCCTTGAAATCGTGGGAAAAAATTAATGACACTGGCTGGCAATCGGTTGTATCAGAGGTCTTATTATCGCTCGCGCAAACAGGAAATCTTCATTTTGTTCGAGAATTAATTACCGAATCGAATCTTGAAGAAAAAGTATTCCCTCTTGCTCGCGCCATTGCTTATTTGCAAGCCGACGATGAAGCGGAGAAAGAGGAGTTGATTGAAAAGCTCTCGCCGGAAGTTAGAGGCATTGTTGAAGAGGTCATCGCCAAGCTTCAACCTGTCGCGCAAAAATCTACGCGGCAAAAAGCTAAGACAACGCCAGGTAAAGCAAAACGCAAGAAGAGGTAAATTGCTCAATCCAGTTTCAAACCATCTAGCGCGAAGTTATAATCAGCGCGAAGAAATATCATGATGGAAACGCTGGAAGCATATCTTGAACAGGCGGAAAAATCTCACGGGCATATGTGTGCAGGGCAAGTCTTAGGCGTGCGTATGGCAATGCTCGGTTGTGAAAAAATCGGCATCACAGACCCGCGCCATACGGAGCGAAAAAACATACTGGTCTTTGTTGAAATAGACCGTTGCGCCGCTGATGCCATCAATACTGTCACAGGTTGCCGCTTAGGCAAACGCACCTTGAAGTATCACGATTACGGGAAACTTGCGGCAACCTTTTTGAACTTGAAAACCAATGAAGCGGCTCGCGTCGTCGCTTTGGATTCATCAAGAGAAGCCGCCGATGTGGCTTTCCCTGAAATTGAAAACAAATACCAGCGACAGCTTCAAGCCTATAAAATTTTGCCCGTTGAGAAGTTATTTAAAACCGAGCGCGTGAAAGTAAATGTACCCGCACAAGACCAGCCGGGTCGCCCGATTTCAAGAGTGATTTGTGAAGAGTGCGGCGAAGGTATTAATGACCAGCGTGAAGTAATGATAGATCATCGCGCCCTGTGTCGCGCCTGCGCTGGCCAATCTTACTACACGAAAATCTGAGTCAAAGAAAATCTTTATGAAATCGGCTTGTGCGTAAATTCCCTGGCGTCTTTGCCAGAATATGTCGCGACCGTATGACCGTTGCCGACGAGTTTATATTTGTACGTCACCAAGCCTTCCAAGCCTACGGGACCGCGTGGGTGTAAAGTGCCTGTGCTGATGCCGACTTCTGCGCCGAAGCCGTAACGGAAACCATCTGCAAATCGCGTCGAAGCATTTAAATAGACTCCTGCCGAATTTACTTCCGCAAAGAATTGCTCAAACGCCGCTTCGTCTTCTGTGACAATTGACTCCGTATGATGCGAGCCATATTCGTTGATGTGCGCGATGGCTTCTCCCAAGGAATGAACCGTCTTAATGGACAAAATCAAATCATTGTATTCGGTGCGCCAATCTTCTTCAGTCGCTTTTTCCACGCCTTCAAACTTAAACTCTTTGACAGTCTCTTCATCACAGCGGATTTCTACATTTGCCTGTTGCAGAGCATCAATCACCTGCGGTAAAAAATCTTTAGCGATTTCTTCATGCAGCAATAAAGTTTCTACGGCGTTGCAAACGGCAGGGTATGTAACTTTTGCATCAAGGGTTATCGCCAGTGCTTTTTGCAAATCGGCAGCGCGGTCAACGTAAAGATGACAGATGCCTTCGGCGTGACCAAGCACAGGAATGTTGGTGTTCTCCTGCACAAATCGCACCAGCGCATTTGAGCCACGCGGAATCATCAAATCAACGAAGCCATCGGCTTTCAGTAAGGCGTTGACAGCTTCACGGCTTTCCAGCAAAACTACCGCATCAGCAGGCAATCCCGTTTCGATGACCGCCGATTGAATCGCATCGAAGAGGGCGCGGTTGGAATTTTCGGCTTCACGCCCGCCCTTCAACAGAACGCTATTGCCGCTTTTCAAACACAGTGAAGCAATCTGCACAAGCGCATCCGGGCGAGATTCAAAAATCACTCCGACAGCACCGATCGGGCAATTGACGCGATAGAGCCGCAAGCCTTCATCAAGTTCTGTCGCAAGGGTGATTTTTCCTACAGGGTCTTCGAGGGCGGCGACCTGTTTAACGCCTGTGATAATGTCTGCCAGTTTGGCTGCATCGAGTTTGAGTCTGTGAAAAAGCGCCTCCGGCAAGTCGCCCGATTCAACAAGAGGGCGCGCGACTTCGAGATCCCTTTGGTTGGCTGCAAGAATTTCTCCGGCTCGTTCTTTGATTCGTTGAGCAATGAAAAGGAGCGTGTTATTTTTTTCTTCGCTTGTGAGTCGCGCAAGAACGCCCGAAGCAACTTTCGCTTTGCGCGCCAGTTCGATCACCGATTCTATTGATGTAGAGGTTTGTGTTATCATTTCAGAGCCCAATCATAAGTAATATGCCGGGTATGTCTCAAGCTGTAATTTTCAAAGCCGTGTAAAAATCGCTTGCACGTGCTCAAATCCCCTTAAGAAAATACAAGACATTTATGTATTTGCGTTTCAGTACAGCTTGTCAACGCGCAAAGGCAATGACTGAAAAGTAGATAGCCATTGCAGAGATTCTAGAATTGGCAAGCCGCCTCTGTTACTATTCTAGTGCCTCACGGAGGTTCAATATTCATGCAGCAAGATCAAGATTACTCACTTCCTCACCTGGCGTAACAGAAGCGTCAGTGCAGCCCCCTTGACCGACGCCAAGTCAGCACCCGGCCCGAATGCGAGATAGAGGGACACCAGCAG
>JANMSG010000678.1:0-3056 GCA_031389065.1 Acidobacteriota bacterium
GGCTTTGATGTTGACCAAGCCAGCCAGGGTAATGGACTTTCGAGTATGCGGCGAAGAGCAAAGAGCCTGGGCGGCAAAATAGACATCGCCTCCGATAACGGCAAGGGAACGACCCTGACGCTGAAGATTCCGCACCGCACACAGCGCCTCCGTATAGAGAGCGATAGTAGTCTTCAATCCAGCAAAGAGTAGCTTTACGAGATGACCGCCAAACGATTTACCTACATAAATAGGTGAGTGACGCGGCAGATTTGTTGAGATAAACTCTCAGACAAAGACAATCACATCAACCATAGGAAAATGTGTAATGGACGCAACATCAACCCAACCCAATAGCGTCGGTATTGGCGAAGCCACTGCCCGTGTCATCAAGGTGGCGATTGTCGAAGACCAGCGCGAGATTCGTGAAGGGCTGGGTTTTTTAATCAACAGTACGGATGGCTACCGATGCGTTGGCACCTATGGCTCTATGGAAGAAGCGCTCAAAAGACTCGGCGACGATTTGCCTGACGTTGTGCTTATGGACATTGGCCTGCCGGGTATGAACGGCATTACAGGCATACGCATTTTGAAAGAAAGATGGGCGAGTGTGCTTATCGTTATGCTGACCGTTTATGAAGACAACGAGCAGATCTTTGACGCGCTGTGCGCCGGGGCGTCGGGTTATATGCTGAAAAAAACACCGCCCGCAAAATTGATTGAAAGCCTCAAAGATGTGTTAGATGGCGGTGCCCCCATGTCGCCCGAAGTGGCAAGCCGCGTAATAAAAATGTTTCAGGCGATTCACCCGCCTGACCGCGTTGATTATCATTTAACGCCGCACGAAATTCGCTTGTTGAAGTTGCTGGTCGAAGGCCACAGCTATAAGACGGCAGCAACTGAACTGCGCAGCAGCGTGAACACAATTGGCTTTCATATGCGAAGCATCTACAGAAAACTGCAGGTTCACTCCAAATCCGAAGCCGTCGTAAAAGCGATGCGTAACCATCTGATTTAAGGCAAAACGGCTCACTCGCTGGGTTTTGCACAGCGCAGCCAAGAAGGGTTGGGGAGATCCTGAGTGACCGCCTCAGCCAGGGCGCTCCTTCGCCGTCCGCTCTCTCCTCCTTTGTTTCCTGCCGACTTTTGTCTGCCTCTTCCCCGCACAAACCTACATAAATAGGTGATTGTTAGTTGCCGTTTTCTGAAGTATTCATCACAAGGCACCCGGTTTTTTGGGAAACTTGAAGGTTTGCAAAAGTGTCTGACCGCAAAATATTCGGAAGCCCGAAACGGCGTACAAGCAAATCTCTTGCCTGAAAGGGCAGGGCATTTTTAAGAGAAGAATTTATGTCCAATCGCTTTCATCAACTCTGCAACCTGAAATTTTTATTGACAGTCAGGTTGCTTTCCTGCCTTTCATTCATCGCTTTCGCGCAGACGACGAGGTTCAGTGAGCAGGGCAAATTAAGCGATGGCGAACGTCCCGCCAACGCCAGTTATGAAAAAGAGTTCAGAGTCTCAAATGCCTTGAGAGAGGCAACACAGCAGGGCGCGGGTTTGTTGACCTCACCAGCGAAGCCGCCATCACCAACGGGACGGCAAGGCAAATAACGCCTCCACCCGATCTCGATAACCTGAATTGCAAACCACTCAGGAGGAAACGAATGAAACATCGTCTGGCATTTCGGTCCCTGTTACTTATCTCGCTGATGATCACCGTGGTCGGCCTCTCGACGCGCTTGCAGGCCGACACGGGAAGCTGCAACGGTGCGACAACGACGCTGCCTTTCACAGATGTGATGGCAAGTCCGTTCTTCTGCCAAATCGCTGCGGCATATTTTTCCGGCCTCACCAACGGCACCACGGCGACCACCTACAGCCCAGGTAATGTTTTGACGCGCGAGCAGATGGCGGCCTTCACCACTCGCACCCTCGACCAGTCGGTCAAGCGCGGGCACGCGCGCGCCGCCCTCGGCCAGTGGTGGACGAATGGCGAGCCTCGTAGCATGCTCCTTGCTTTCACGGGTGGTCATAATCCGCGGTTTCTGGCCTGCGATGGGCTTACTGTCTGGATTTCAAACACGGAAAGTAACAACGTATCGAGGCATGACATTCGAACGGGTCAGTTGATTTGCACCCTGACCGGTGTCCCTTCACCTCAACAGCTTGTCATCGTCAGTGGCAATGTATATGTCGCATCCCATCAATCGCCGGGAAAGATTTATCGAGCATCCATCCAGAATACGACCAACGGGCCGATGTCCGAATTTGTTACGAACTTAGGGAATAACACAGCAGGTATCACTTACGACGGGTTTAACCTGTGGATGGCAAATGTCGGCACAGCGCCGGGAAATGGCTCGATTTCAAGAGTGAACTTCTTCAATACCCAGCCGACCACCTTCACGACAGGGTTCGTTCAGCCTGTAGGGGTTCTTTTCGACGGCGTCAATCTGTGGGTGACCGACGGCGGTGATCCGGCGCTCAACAATGCCTCGCTCAAGCGGGTAAATCCAAATACCGGCGCTGTCCTGCAAACCATTCCCTTGAGTGGGCAAGCTGGTCAAGGGGTCTTTGACGGCACCAATCTGTGGATACCCTGCGCCGCCATCCCACAGTTCAGTGTGCCGGATAAGGTGTTTGTGGTGCGGGCAACAGGCGGGCCACCGCTGCTCGGAACAATACTGGCAGAGTTGACGGGCAACGGGTTGGACGGAGCATTCACTGCCGCCTTCGACGGCGAACGCATCTGCGTGACCAATGCCTCGGGGCAGTCTGTCTCGCTGTGGAAAGCCTCCGACCTGTCGCCGCTAGGTGCTTTTCTTATAACCATTTTTGGTACTGAAAATCCGCGCGGAGTGTGTAGTGATGGGATAACTTTTTTCGTCGGTATCCGCCATCAGAGTGGGAGCACCGGCTATATTACCCGCTTCTGAAAATGCGAGAGATGGCAATTGGCTAAGAGATGCTTGCCCGGTTTTAGCCCGTCGGTTGTGATTGTGATACCTGAGGAGTCGCGCTTGATTGGCACGGCAACCTGATCAGCACATTCGACTGCGGCGCGGGCTTGTTGA
>JANMSG010000729.1:0-2953 GCA_031389065.1 Acidobacteriota bacterium
TGCTTTGACAGGTGTTGAAGTTCTGCCTCAAAGGAGGTTTCGGCGTGTCCTACAGAAATAGATTTTTCATCTCTCTGGTGGCTTCTCTTTTATTCGTTCCCTATATGAACCTGGCTCAGAGCCTGCCTGTTTCCCAGCCTAATGACCCGGCGATGAGTGAATTGATTACAGCACTCGTTGAGGCTAAGAGCGAGGACGAGCGAACGAGAATCATTGAAGCTAAGAAAGTATTCATAACCCCCGAACTTGTCCAGGCTCTGTTGGCGCAAATCAATCGCAAGGCAGTACAGGGCGCCTACGCGCAAACCTTAAGTCTTTATAAACTCGCAGAGAAACTGGCCATCCAACTCGGCGATAAAGCCGGATTGGCCGCAGCAGTAAATGGCATTGGTCAGGTCTATCGGTCGCAGGGAAATTTCAACGTCGCATTGGAGCACTTTCAAAAAAGCTTGCGCTTACGGCAAGAGGTAGGAGACAAGAATAAAATTGCCGAGTCGCTTTACAATATGGGGCAGCTTTACAATCTGCAAGACAATTTTGAACTTGCTACCGAGCACTTCAATCAGAGCCTCAGGTTGCGCGAAGAACTCAACGATAAACCCGGACAGGCAGATGCCTTGACGCAGTTGGGAACCCTGCAATCGAAGAGGGGCGATTATCTACAGGCTCTGGAGTTTTATCAAAAGAGTGTTGCCCTTCGCGAGACCGCAGGCGGGAAAGCCGATGCTGCGACGCTTCTGAACATGGGCAATGCCTATAACGGACAAGGGGATCATGACCTCGCAGTAGAGTACTACCAGAAGGCTCACGATCAGTTTCAAGCTATCGGCAGCAAAGCGGGTTTGGCGCTCGTGCTTGGCAATATGGGGCTGGTTTATTCCTATCTTGGCAACTACGGCAAGGCTCTGGAGTTTTATCAAAAGAGCATTGCCATCAAACAGGAGTTGAAAAATCGCGCCGGAATCGCCATTTCGCTCTCCAACATTGGCGAGGCTTTCCGGCTGCAAGGCAACTATGATCTCGCTTTGGATGCTTTGCAGAAGGCACTGGCGGAATTTACCTCTATGGGCATTAAAGAAGGCATTGCCAATTGTCTGAGCACCATTGGCGCAATCTACAGAGAGCAGAAGGATTTTGCGCGCGCCCTAGAGTTTTTTCAAAAGGGGCTGGAACAGGCAAAAGCCGCAGACTTGAAAATACGAATTGCCGATGCCCAACACCACATCGGGCAACTTTATCAAGCGCAAAAGGATTACTCTCAAGCCTTGATCTGGTTTCAAGAGGCGCTGAAACTCAGCGAAACGGCGAACGACAAACGCAAAATTGCCGAGTTGTACAGTAGCATAGCGGAACTTCAACTGGCACAGGGCAATCAGACAGAAGCTTTGAATACAGCAGGAAAAGCGGCAGCACTCGCTGATAAAATTGGTAGTCGTGAAATCCTCTGGCAAGCTCAGACGATGCGCGGCAAGGCGCTTGTCGCGCTTCACCAGAGCAATCAAGCGCGCCAGGCTTTTGACTCGGCAATCAACGCCATTGAATCCATGCGTACTCAGGTTTCCGGCACCGAGCGGGAGCAGCAACAATTCTTTGAAAGCAAAGTGTCGCCCTATCATAGAATGATTGAGATATTGCTGGCAGAAAATAAGACGAGCGAAGCTTTCGCTTATGTAGAGCGGGCAAAATCGCGCGTGCTTCTCGATGTTTTGCGTAGCGGAAAAATCAACATCTCGAAGACGCTGACGGCACAGGAGCGCCAACAGGAACGCCAGCTACAGCAGCAGGTTTCCGCCTTAAACTCGGCGATTGCGCGCGAAACCCTGCTGGATCAATCGGCTGCCTCACGCTTGAATCAACTCAAAGCAACTTTGCAGGAAGCGCGGCTCAACTATGAATCGTTTGAAGCCACAGTCTATGCCGCACATCCCGAATTAAAGGTGAAACGCGGCGAATCTCAGCCCCTAAAGCTGGATGAAGCAGGCGCTTTGCTTGCCGATACCAAGTGCGCCCTAATCGAATATGTCGTCACTGATACCCGCACCTATTTGTTTGTCATAACCAAAGGAGAGCCGAGCAGGAAAGCGAGCGCCGATCTGAAGGTTTATACGATTGACATCAAACGCCAGACTTTGCAAACGCTGGCTCAAGAATTCCGGCAACAACTCGCAAGCCGTGATCTTGGATTCCGCAAGCAGGCGCGCGCCTTGTACGACCTGCTATTGAAACCGGCACAAGCCCAATTGCAAGGCAAAACCCAGATTATCATTGTTCCCGATGATTCTTTGTGGGAGTTGCCATTTCAAGCCTTACAACCTGCGGCTGAACACTACTTCATAGAGGAGACAGCCATCGCTTACGCGCCTTCGCTTTCCGTCCTTCGCGAAATGATGCAGCAGGGTAAGAAATCGACACGAGTGGCTGCTTTGAGTCCGTCGCTCCTGGCTTTTGGCAACCCTGCTTTGCAGGACGAGACTGTTGCGCGTGCCAAAGCGGTGAACCGCGATGAAAAACTTGGTCCCTTGCCGGAAGCGGAAAAAGAGGTGAAGGCTCTGGCTGAGCTTTATGGCGCAGCCCGTAGCAAGGTTTACATCGGTGCAGAAGCGCGCGAAGATCGCGTCAAGGCTGAGGCGAACAAGTACGGCGTTCTGCATTTTGCCACGCACGGAATCTTTAATGATGTCAGCCCGATGTATTCGCATCTTGTGTTGTCACAGGCAGAGGGGAGCGAAGACGGACTTCTGGAAGCCTGGGAAATCATGAAACTCGATTTACAGGCAGATATGGTGGTGCTTTCGGCGTGCGAGACGGCGCGCGGACGTGTCGGGGCTGGCGAAGGCGTAATCGGTCTAAGTTGGGCGTTGTTTGTTGCCGGAAGCCCTACGACGGTGGTCAGTCAATGGAAGGTTGATTCGGCGGGCACATCCCAACTGATGCTGGCGTTTCACAAGAGCCT
>JANMSG010000787.1:0-7924 GCA_031389065.1 Acidobacteriota bacterium
ATTCAGTCCTGATGCTGCCTGGTACACAGGCAAGGATACAGGCATGAAGTTTTTGGAAGGCGCGCCGGCGTTTGCTGTTGAAGTGAGAAGCGAAAACGATTACGGCGTAACCGCCGAGCGCGAAATGGCGGACAAACGCAGAGATTATTTCGCGGCTGGAACCCTCGTCGTCTGGGATGTAGATTTGCAGAGTGACGATGTAGTGAAAGTCTATAAACACAGCAATCCTGATCATCCAACCATCTACAAACGTGGCGATTTGGCTGAAGCAGAACCCGCTGTGAAAGATTGGACGATGCCTGTAGATGACTTGTTTTCCTGATTACTTGAACGCTAAAGTTTTGCGGCATTGTGATCAGCTTTCGTATTTCAGCCTTCTACCCAAACTCTTCAGAGAAAGAGCGAACCGTATGAACTCCAAAAAGATTGAGCGCCTAAGTGCGCGCGAAGGCTATGATTTGTGGTCTGAAACTTATGACCGAACCCCGAACCCTGTTGTCGCGATGGATGCGCGGCACACCATACAAATGCTTGCGCCAAAACGAGGCGAATATATTCTTGACGCGGGATGCGGAACCGGGCGCAATCTCAAATCTATACTTGCGGCAGGAAGTCACTCCATAGGCATTGATTTATCACTCGGTATGTTGCAAGTTGCGCGTCGTAGTTTGCCGAATGCGCCGCTTGCGATTGCGGATTTGCAAAAGCCTTACCCGTTTCGAGTTTCGCAATTTGACGCCGTGCTCTGCGCTTTAATCGGCGAACATCTGGAAGATTTGCCAACCACCTTTCGAGAGATGAATCAAGTGTTAAAACCCTCTGGACGATTGGTCTTTTCGGTCTATCACCCGGAAATGGCTTTCGCAGGAAAAGAGGCAAACTTTCAAAAAGCAGATGTCGAATATCGTCTCGGCGCAGTTCGTCACACGGTCGCGGACTATTTGAATCTGCTTGATGATGTGGGCTTCGTGGAGATATCGAACAAAGAATTTTTAGGCGATGAACAGCTCGCGGAAGTGGTTCCCGCCTGGTCCAGATATTTAGGTTTTCCGGTATTGCTTGCCATTGAAGCAAAGAAAAGGAATTGATATGAAAAAGCAAAATAGCCTGGCGCGAATATCGAGTTTCGCAGTCTTGGTTTTCGTGCTCTGCGTCTTTGGCGCAAAAACGTTTGCTGACGATTGGGCGCAATTTCGCGGACCCAACGGAACGGGCACTTCTAACACAGCGAATCTGCCTGTTGAATTTGGACCCAATCAAAACGTGATTTGGAAAACAGCGCTCCCTGCCGGACATTCTTCGCCTGTGCTGGGACGCGATAGAATTTTTTTGACGGGCTTTGAAAACGACAAACTCTTCACCATGTGTGTGGCGCGTAAAACGGGGAAGCTGTTGTGGAAACATGAAGTGCCGCGCAATCGCGCAGACCGTTTGCAAAAGCCTAACAATCCGGCTTCGCCAAGTCCCGTGACGGATGGCGAAAATGCTTTCGTCTTCTTTCAGGATTTCGGCATGCTTGCCTACGACAAGAACGGCAAAGAGCTTTGGCGATTGCCGCTCGGCCCCTTCAACAGCTTTTACGGAATGGCTGCTTCACCGATTCTGGCAGAAAACCTGGTCTTGCTTCCTTGCGACCAGGACACCAACTCTTTTTTAATTGGTGTGGATAAAAAGAGCGGCAAGGTGAAATGGAAAGTCGCGCGCCCCTGGGTTATATCGGGTTACTCAACACCTGTGCTCTACAAACCGAAAGACGGCGCATTGCAACTGGTCGTCCCCGAATCATTTCAATTAACGGCTTATGCGGTGGCGACCGGCGAAAAGGTCTGGTGGGTGCACGGGCTTGCCTGCGAGATGAAATCCATAGCCGCTTTTGACGGCGATAAAATTTACATCAACGGCTGGGGGTTTCCTGAAAATCAGCCGGGCAAACAGGTCCAGGTGATGCCTTTTGAAGAGGCATTGCAAAAAGGCGATGCCAACAAAGACGGCAAGATTTCTCTTGCAGAAGGTGTGGATGACCGCTCGAAAAAGAAATTTTATTTTGAAGTTTTCGACCTCAGTCGCGATGGTCTCCTTGACGCCAACGAGTGGGGCATCTATCGTGCAATGCTATCGGCGGAAAACGGCTTGCTGGCGATACGTCTGGGCGGCAAAGGCGATATGACAGACAAAAATATTCTGTGGCGCTATCAAAAGCCTGTGCCGCAAGTGCCTTCGACGCTTCTGTACAAAGGCGTCTTGTATATGGTCAACGACGGCGGCATCTTGATTTCGTTTGACCCGGTAACCGGCAACGTCATCAAACAAGGCAGACTGCAAGGCGCGATTGATAAATACTTCGCCTCGCCGGTTGCTGCCGATGACAAAGTCTATTTAATCGGCGAAGGCGGCGCGGTCTCGGTTTTGAAAGCCGTAGGCGAGTGGGAGATATTGAAAGTTAATCTTCTCGAAGACGAAGTTTTTGCGACGCCGGCGATTGCCGACGGCAAGCTTTACATCCGAACGCGGAGTGCGCTCTATTGTTTCGGCAAGCAATAAAACTAGATGTCAGATGTCAGATGCTAGATGTCAGTTTGAAAACTATGTAACTTTGAAAGCCGCTACTGGAGCCGGTTTCAAGGCATTGCCAAGAACCTCTGACATCTATTCTCGTCACTACTAACGATTTGAGGAAAAATTAGGAGATGAATAAATCTATGATGTGGGTACTATTCGCACTCGGCGCGGCTCTCTCTTGGGGAATCTATGGGCCTTCTTTGCATCGCGGTCAAGTTGCCTTGGGCAGTCCTTTAAAATCGCTCCTTTGTGTAGGCGTGGCTTACTTTTTGATAGGCGTGTTGTACCCTGTCATCACGCTGGCATCGCAAGGCGAGTTGAAAGGTTTTAACACAGGCGGCATGATCTGGGCGACCGCAGGCGGCGCTTTAGGGGCAATCGGCGCGGTCTTTATTATTCTTGCTTTCAGATCCGGCGGTCTTCCGACTTACGTGATGCCTCTGGTTTTCGGCGGCGCGCCGGTCGTCAACGTCATCTTCTCGATGATTCTCCATCCCCCTGCGAAAGCTCCGAACCCGCTGCTGTATGTGGGATTTTTGCTTGTCGGAGTCGGCGCGGCAACCGTCTTGTACTTCAAGCCGCAAGGGTAGAGCATTCCTCTTACGGGTGTCATTCTGTTTCGCAAAGTACGAGTAAAAGCGCATCATGCGCTGCATCCAGAGCCGCAACCAGTAAGCAGAGTTGAAGGTTAAATGAAGATTGATGCGTAAAGAAGGAAGACTATGCAGCGAGAAAATTCATTACGTGACAACTTAAAAGTTACCAATGCCAGCTTTACTAAGGACGCACATCTCGTTGCCTGGGCTACTTCTGTCTATCCTTTGTTTGTAATATGCCTCATTTACCTGACCTGGGCGGCAGCCTGGATATGTCTTGGGCACCAACCCCAAGCGGATAATTATCGAGATAGCCCTGATTCCATTAACATTTTTATTTCCTTGCTTAGTGCCCCTGCTATCTTGCTACTAATCACGGGTTTATATGTGGTATCGCCAATGAATATTTTGTTCACGCTAATAACAATCATTCAACGCCTGCGACATAAAGAAAAAGGCGCACTCTTACTTTTTATGGTTCCGGTAATTATCTGGTCTTTATTTTTTGTTGTTTTAGTTCGAGACCCAATAAAGATTGTAGCGTGGTTTTTGAATTGACCTGTTTTAGCTTTGTCGCTATTGAGAATACTTAGGAGATAGCAATGAAAGTCTTAATTAAAAACGGCAACGTCGTCACGGCAACCGATAATTATTTCGCTGATGTTTTAATCGAAGACGAAAAGGTTTCAGTCATTGGCGCAAAACTTGAAATGGAAGCAGACCGCGTGATTGACGCAACGGGCAAACTCGTCATTCCCGGCGGCATAGACCCGCACACGCATATGGAATTGCCTTTCGGCGGCACCTTCGCATCCGACGATTTTCGCACAGGCACAATTGCTGCGGCGCACGGCGGCACGACAACGATCATTGATTTTGCGGTGCAAAGTCACGGCGAAGCGCTCGCCCAAGCCGTAGACAACTGGCACCAGAAAGCCGAAGGCAAAACGGCGATTGATTACGGCTTTCATCTCATCACGACAGATTTGCCGGACGAGCGCGTGCCTGAAATGAAAGCTTTGATTGGTGAAGGCATCACAAGTTTCAAACTCTTTATGGCATATCCGGGAGTTTTTCTTTCGGACGACGCGACTATCTATCGCGCGATGAAAGCGGCGGGCAAAGAGGGCGGCTTGATTTGTATGCATGCCGAAAACGGCATTGTCATCAACGAAATCATCAAGAACGCGCTCGCCGAAGGCAAGACCGCGCCAAAATATCACGCACTCACACGCCCTACGAAAGCCGAAGCCGAAGGCGTACATCGCGCCATCGCGATTGCGGAGATGGCTGAAGCGCCCGTCTACATCGTTCATTTGAGTTGTTCCGACGCGCTCGATGAAGTGCGCGAGGCTCGTGATTTGGGCTTGCCAGCCTATGCGGAAACCTGCCCGCAATATCTATTTTTGGACTACACGCGCTATGAGCAGAAAGGCTTTGAAGGCGCAAAATACGTGATGACGCCCCCTCTCAGAGAAAAGTGGAATCAAGACAAATTGTGGGCGGGACTGCGCACGGATGATCTGCAAGTGATCTCGACAGACCATTGCCCGTTCTGTTTCAAAGAGCAGAAAGAGATGGGACGCGATGACTTCACAAAGATTCCCAACGGCGGGCCGGGCGTTGAGCATCGCATGAGCTTGATTTACAACGGCGGCGTTGTCGGCAATCGCATCAGCCTGAATCGCTTTGTAGAGTTGACATCAACAGCGGCGGCAAAGATATTCGGCTTGTTTCCGCGTAAAGGGACCATCGCCGTAGGTTCAGACGCCGACATCGTCATCTTCGACCCGAATGAAGAGATGACGATATCCGCGGCAGCGCATCACATGAATGTTGATTATAGCTGTTACGAAGGCATGCAAATTCGCGGCGTAACCAAGACCGTTTTATCACGCGGTCGTGTCGTCATCGAAGACGGCAAGTACGTAGGCAAAGCTGGCGACGGGCAATTTTTGAAACGCGGCACCTTCAGCGGCTGGTATTGAAAATCTAAGTGACCGGGAACAACCGCTTTTTTCTATCGCGCATCATAGCAGGCCATTGGGAGGTGTCAACAATGATTAGAATATCTTCTCTGCTTTTGGCATTGGCTATCCTGGCGGTGATTGCAGCAGCACAGGAGCAAGACCCTTGGGCAAAATATAAGCCTCGCACTCTGAGCCAAGTTGTCAAAGCTGGCGGCGCAAAGGTACTGAACAATCCTGATTTGACTATCCAGCAGTTGGATGACTATACCGCTTTTCTCGTCTATCAAGGCACTCCTTCACAATCAAAAGTCATTTACACAGGTCTATCCAGAGCGCTTTCTGAAAAGAGAAAAAAGATAATTACCATGTGGGTGAAAGCTGTTCACGGACCAAATTCCGGTTTGGAAGATTTATTCGAGAAAGAATATCTTTTCATCGAAAACGGCGTGAATTATTGGTTGCCTGTTCAAAAACAAGTGAGCGAATATTTTCCTGACGAACTGGAAAAGAATGACAAGATTGTTATCTTCACTAGCTGGATAGGAGCAGTGAAAGAATCAGACAAGATAGATTGGTTGTTTTTAGTCAATGAATTTGAAAAAGAATAGAACATCGCACCACAGAATCATCATGAAAAGACCCCTGCTCCTATTGCTTCTGTCGTTTGGCTGTCTGGCAATGAAATGTGCATCAAGCGGCAAACTCGAATCTGGCAACCTCAATCAAGAAGAGATTCATCAGTCTTATATCATCAAGCGGGCGAAAGATGCTCTCGAAATCAGAGCGACATTTCGCTTGAAAGACAAATACGGCGACACCCTCGCGCTCACTCCTCCGAGCCAAGTCACCTGCAACGACAAAGAGATGACGCGACGCGATCATTTCATGAGCGGCGCAAATTACCTTATTGACGAAGTGGCTTATCAATCTTCAAACACGTTTGCATTCACCAACACCAAAGGGAAAACTTACAGTAATTCAATCAGCTTTGAGCCTGTAGAGTTCTCTTCTGTTGCGCTGCAAATCAAAAAGTCTATGCAAGGGGTTTTGCCTGTCACACGCATCGTCAAAGAAGAGGATGTGAAAGTCACGCTCTCCATCAAAGACAGTAAAGGCACAGATTTTTATTCAGAAGTGCGCGGCGGCAGAGGTGTAGTCGGGTTTAGAAGTTCCGTCTATTTCGACGAAGCAAAGAAAGCGATTCTCATTGAGCCGGATTTTTTGAAAGACCTTGCAGATGGCGCGGCAACGATTTCGCTTACGGCTCGCAAAGAGAAAAACGCGGAGCAAGTGACAGGGCGCGGCGGCGAACTGGCAATCGAATATTCTGCTAATCCTGTCACTGCGAAAGTGAACAGCAAGTGAGCAGTGCAACAGGTCTATCGCCTTCTATTTTTTTGGACTGTCCAATTCATCAGCTCTTTCTTCTCATTAAAGGCAAATCGCATAGAAACATCAAAGAATATCTGAGCCTTTCGTTCGATTTCGACGATGGCCGCAAAGACAAATCCTTTTATCTCCGGCGCCACACCTGCCTCTTGAGAAACCTCAACATAATTCAGACGTTCAATGTCATGGGTCTCCAGAAAGGTAAAGACTTGCGAAAGACTCATGCCTTTAACAATATCCCTGGCAATCAATTGCTTGATGTCCTTGTAGGTATATTTTTGAGCAGCGCCTTTAATTTCCGGTTTGCGAAATTTCTCTAACCGCTTCCACAAAATTGTTACACTGCCATCTTCATGCCGTCGGATGATGCGAAAAGCTACCAGTATATCTGAGCCGCCATAACCCAGCATAGACGGACGCAAGCGATAGTATGGTTCGTTAGGATGAACTTCAATACCGGTTTTTTTGTATAGTATCGAGCGCAGAACATAAGTTGTATCAGGCGTGATGTCACTAACCGAACCATAAGTAAAACCACCTGCTGCAAAGCCTTGCGAACTCTTTGCACTTAACTCAATTAGTTCTGCATAATTTTGGGGCGGGGAAAGCCTGGTCAAAAAATCTAAACCGGGAGTCATTACAGTCACAGATGCAAGCGGGACATCGCCGAGTTTGGTGAAGATGCCGATGGCTTTGCCTGAGCGACTTGAATATAGGTTAGTATCCTCTCTCGTAAGTGGAGTATCACCGAGTTTGTTTGACAGTCCTATTACTCTACCCGTGACAAAAGCATATAAACGATCATTGTCCAGATAGATTTCAGACCAGGGACCAAACCCGTTGGTGCTTTCTATGAAAGAGTAATAAGCTCCGCCACCCAGTATGGGAAGTCTCATTTTTGGAAGTTCATCAACGGAGACGGTGAGACCGGTTATCTCATATTTCCCTCTCGGATGCAGCCGCACGATACCCGTATCTTTTTGTTTGAGAAATGCTCCGTATAGAGCCATATCCTCCGGCAAAGGTGCGAGCATGACTTTCTGCTCTTCGGTCAATTTTGTATCGTAAAAGTTCTTTTTTGAGCCGAACCAGTCCACCGCACCGTGCGGTGATGGAGAGAACAACGGTGCGTCATCTATCTGTCCAAAGACGCTGCCAAGGGTAAGAAAGATCAAAAAGATTAACAGGCAAGCTTTCAGGTAAGGGGTATGTGCCATTGCCAATTCGTCCTCATAAAAAATTGGATTATAGGTCGAGACTCTTAACTGAAAAGCACCCCTCTTTTCAATAGCTGTCTTGCGCTTTGCTTTTTATACACTTGTTCTACAGGTTCAGGCAAGTCAAATACCGTCAGCTAAGGGTCTTTGAATAACTAATCGTACAACTGGTGATTTGGCAAAGCCCATTCTT